>JAKALN010000024.1 GCA_021824155.1 bacterium
TAATGCGCTTTGCTTACCCTGTTGACGTAATGAATCTTTTAGCCTCTTTAGATTCTCTTCCAATAGCAGATGAAAATAATGTATATATGTGGGGCCATTCTATGGGTGGGGAAGTCACGCTTAAAGTTCTTGAAATTTTGGGTAAACAGCCGGAATTTACGCCCAGAGTTAAAGCGGCAGCTTTATGGGCGCCGGTTATAGACCCTATAAGGTGGTTTTCCGCAAACCATTTACCCGAGCTTGGAGAATCCAAAACTATGAAAGAGCCTTATAAACCAACGTTTAAGATCATGGGAACACCCGAAAGCAATCCTGTCCTTTGGCAGGGAGTCTCCCAGCTTGTATATCTTCCGGATATCAACACACCGATACAAATAAACCAGGGGACTAACGACGGAACAGTTCCATTTCAGTACTCAATTGAATTATACGATGACTTAATAAGTCTGAATAAAAACGCGTCATTAATCACTTATCCAAACGATAACCATAACCTTTTAGGATCGTTTAATAAAGCTCTGCAAAACAATTTAACTTTTTTTAAATCTCACTAGTAAAATGCTGTTGTAAAATAAGTAGGGCAGGGTTACGATATAATTATGGTTTTAAATGTAATCAAAGCTACGGGTGAGATAGAGCCTTTCAGTGAAGATAAGGTAAGAAGCTCAATCCAAAGAGCGGGAATACAAAAAGATCTTCAGGAACAGGCGCTAATGCATGTAAAAAAAGAGCTTTATGAAAATATTCCTACTTCTGAAATTTATCATCACATAACAGAGTACCTCGGAAAAACTTCTTCTGTTAAAAGTGTTAAATACAGTTTAAAACAGGCGATTATGGAATTAGGCCCCACGGGATACCCTTTTGAAGATTTTATTTCCGAAATTCTTAAGAAAGACGGCTACGCTACTTGGGTAAGAAGCGTACTTACGGGTAAGTGCGTAACCCATGAAATAGACGTAATTGCCCAAAAAGAAAACAAAAGGATAATGGTAGAAGCTAAATTCCATAACCAGCCCGGGACAAGAACCGATGTGCATGTACCTTTGTATACTCATTCCAGATTTGAAGACATAAAAGACAAATATAATCTTGCGGAGGCCTGGATAGTAACCAATACAAAAGTAACATCGGACGCATTAGCTTATTCTCTTTGTGTAAATATGAGAATTATAAGCTGGAGCTATCCGGAAAACGGAAGCTTAAGAGATTTAGTTGATAAATTTAATCTTCACCCCATTACTATTTTAACCGCTCTATCCCAAAACCAAAAACAGCAGCTTTTGGAAAATCATATAGTATTATGTAAGGACGTAAATGAATCGGTTTTGGATTTATTAACGGATTTACCCCCTTCAAAGAAAAAAGAAATTCTTGAACAGATTAGGTTTCTGGGATCATAACGGCGCGCTTAGTTTGCTTCTTTCATATTTATCGGCCATATATCCGTTTGGCACTGTTTTTAAGTTAGGCGCATAAAGAAGAAAGCCTTTTCTGATTGTATGGTCACCGAACTTCTCGTTTATTTTATCTACAGTCTCCAAAATTTTATCTCTTTTAACCTCGCTGTTAAATAACGGCAGGGTAAGGTTTTTAGACTCTTCAAGATTTTCTACCCATATGGAAATTTGCCTTACCATTTGCTGGTCTGTATCGGTTTTGTCCCAATTCCACTGGTCGTATAAAGTCTTACAAAGCCTGAAAATATCTTCTCCGCTGTCTATATGGTTTACCACTGTTTTTCTTCCGTGGCAGCTTCTGTTTCCCCCAAGATAAAGGCCCACTGTCCTCCCTTTTTTATTAAGCCGCCTAAGTTTTAAAGATATTTCTTCGCAAAGTTCGTAAATGTGCTGCAGAATTAGTCTTTGGTCGTAAGTATTACGCGGGATGCAATAATTTCTTCCTACGGATTTTGTTTCTGTTTCAAGATAATAGGGTATTACCGGGGAATAATCCTGCGCTTGCCCAAGATTTTTTAAGAAATGTCCTTCAACGTCTTTAAATTCTTTAATAAGAATTTTCAAGGGGACATCCCTAAGCTCCAAGGGAGTATAAACGCCTATTTTGTTCAGTCTTCTTTTTATTCTTTCCCCTATTCCGCAAAGCTTGGTCATCTCTATTTTTGAATAAATATCCCAAACATTGTCCGGGGTAATTTCTGTGAGTCCATTGGGCTTGTTAAGTCCCGAACCCAGTTTTGCCAGAAGTTTGTTGTACGAAATTCCTACAGAAACCGTTATATATTCTCCTATCTCGTTTTTAATCCGTTTTTTGATTTGCCTTACTATTTCATATTTATCAATAAATAAATGTTGGGTCGGGGTGACATCAATAAAAACTTCGTCTAATGAAAAGAGTTCAACGAAGGGAGAGTAATCTTTACAGATGTCTAAAAATTTTTGTGTAATTTCCCAATACCGTTCAAAATGGGCGGGAACAAAAATCATATCGGGGACTGTTTTTATTGCTTCCCATGTTCTTGACGGGGATTTAATTCCCCGTTTCTTAGCTTCCCTTGAAGCCGCGATTATGCAGGTCCTGCCGTTTGTTGCCGTAACCCCGATAGGCTTATCCCGTAATTTGGGATTAAATTGCTGTTCACAAGAAGCGAAATAAGAATCAAAATCAATATGTAGTATTACTTTGTCCATAGTGCTTGGTTCATGATTCATAGCTTAAGTTAGAAACCAATAAAGATAAATTCTGAAGACTTTTTTGAAGATTCTGAAGGGCAGCATATTACTCTAAATATAATAGAAAATAATACGTAAATCAATAGAACAAAATACGACAATTGAGGTCAACATCATTTGACAGTAGACGCTGGATGCTAGATGTTAGAACTTGAGGTTAGATGATAGAAATTAGATCTAGCTTCGAGTCTCCAACCTCAATGTCTAACATCTAATTTCAATTGTCCAGTATCAATAAAAGTTTATTGCGTAGTAATATGCAGCCTTGACTGGTCTAAAACAGCATTGGATTGAAGTTGAGTTTTTAGCTGTACGGCATAAACATTATTCCCGCTGTCAAGGCTTACATTAGGAGAAGACAAAAATACCGAGTTTGAATTTCCATTAAAGTCTATTTGCGAATTCCAGACAGGATGGTTTTGTGTGACATCGTAGAGCCTTACGCTTGCGGTTTCATTACCCGTTGGTATATGGAGCGAGGCTTCAAATACTACGCTTTTAATACCGCTGTAGGCAGAACTATCAACGGATGCCTGAAGGCCCGGAACATTCTGCCAGTCCGGGGAACTGCCGGATCCTGAGCCGAACGGAATATAATATTCTTTAGCTACGGAAGAATTACCGGTTTGCTGGATGGGTATTATTGAAGCTTGCGGGGTAGGAGTAATAACGGCAGTTCTATTTGAATTTATTAGACTATTAATTTGTGAGATGCAACTTTGGGGACAAACATTGGAGTCCGGTGTGGAAATAGGCTTGGCTGGAGTTTGACTGGTAATGTTTTCAAATCTTTGGACAATCGTTTGTTTATTTAAGCCCTGAATTAAAAGAATATCTATATAAATTAAATTCAAAAAGAAAAATACAAGGAAAAAGATTAATAGATGTCTTATATTGAGAATTTCTTTAAAGTTGAATCTCCGTTTATTTTCGGATTCTTCTATAAGAGAACCTTCTGTATCCATAGTATAACTTTAGTTTATTGAAAGTTTCAATGTCAAATCACAGACCGTATGCGGACAGAGGAGCGTTGCCTATGTGGTTTCTGTGTAAAGTCATTATAAATGAATCACACTGATAAAAACCCGGAATGGTAGAAAAAGCTCCTATATAACCTTTTGCCTGAAGTGTTGTTATAGCATTGTTATTAAATGAACCGTATGGATAAGTGAATATATTAACATCTTGTCCTGTGTATTGCTTTATTTGTTCCGCGGCAGTATCTATTTCCATTTCAATTTTGCTTTGCGGACCATGATTTATAGCATAATGAGACCACGTATGGTTAGTAAAATAAATTAAACCGCTGTTTTTCATATCCTGGACCTGATTCCAGCTAAGCATATCCGGATTGCTTCCGACTAATCCCGTTGCAAGCATAAGGTTGGCTTTTAATCCGTATTTTTTAAGGACGGGAAGAGCATAAACGTCATTGTCCGCATATCCGTCATCCATTGTAACTAAAATACTTTTTGCCGGAAGTCCGGTATGGTTTCTTAGCGCATTAATTAAATCCGCTGCCCAAAGAGTTGTATATCCGTTGCTTGCCAAATATGACATTTGCTGGTCAAAAAACCCGCTGTCAACAGTTAGGGAAGTTTGTCCGAGCTGCTTTGCCGTTATCTCGGGCTGTATGTGGTGATAAACCAAAACAGGAACCCTTAAGCAATATCCGTTTGTCGGCTGGGCTGAAGGAGTTCCCACAGAATAGGTAAGGGTGGTTGGGGAAGGCGCAGGGGTTTTTGCAGAAAGTTTTGCAGATTCGGTAGAACCGGCTGCGTTAGTTTTCAAGAATTTCGGCGCATGTATATAATTATTATTTGCGCGAAGCTTATTATTTAAAAGATAGAATGACGGAATTAAAAATATTACTAAAATAATAAATATAAACAGAGAAAACAATCTTAAAGTGCTTAGGTTTTTAAATGAATTTATATATTTTTTGTTGTATTTTATTTTTTTGGGAATAGATTTAGTTTTTGCCCGTTTTTTCTTCTTTAGCATCGGATTTTAAGTATAACAAGAAGGTAAAAAAATGTAAACCTATATATGGTATAATTGGACTGCAGCTAAATAACTTGGCTGTTTTTTGTAGACATTAATATTTTAAAGACAGTCTACAACCCGCCAAAAATCGCTCCGTGAACCGTATACGAACAGTATTGAAAAGGTACACGGTAAGATATGGCGGGTTTGTTAAATTTTGAAATTATTATGAACAACGAATTTAAATCGGAAAATATAAGAAACGTTGCAGTAATAGCCCACGTTGATCACGGGAAAACTACTCTTGTGGATTTTATGCTTAAACAATCGCATACTTTCCGGGAAAACGAAGCCGAAATGCAGCAAACAACAATACTAGATTCTAACCCCTTAGAAAGGGAAAGGGGAATCACGATTCTGGCAAAAAATACGGCTATTTATTACAAGGGTTACAAAATAAACATTATAGATACCCCCGGACACGCTGATTTCTCCGGAGAAGTAGAAAGGACTTTAAATATGGCAGACGGAGCCCTTTTGATTATTGACGCACAGGAAGGCCCGATGCCACAGACAAAATTTGTTCTTAATAAAGCCATCGCTTTAGGCCTAAAAATAATAGTTGTAATTAACAAAATAGATAAAAAACTTGCAGATATTAATAAAACTCTGGAAGCTACGAATGATTTATTTCTGGAACTTGCTACCCATCATGACCAATTGGATTTTCCTGTATTTTATGCCGTAGGAAGAGAAGGAAAAGCCAGCAAAAAACTTGAAGACGTAGAAAAAAGTATTACCTTGGAACCGATTCTTGAAGAAATAATAAGTTTTATTCCGCCTCCTGCCACAGATGAAGGTTTATTTCAAATGCCTGTAAGTGCTTTGGATTATGATTCACATAAAGGAAAACATGCGATAGGAAAAATTAGAAGAGGTTCGATTAAAAAAGGACAGGCTCTTGTATTAATAAATGAAAATGGACAAAAGATTCCGGGTAAAGCGGAAACAATCAGAGTCAGCCACGGGCTGAAAAAAATCGAAGTAGAAGAAGCCTTTGACGGTGACATAATTGATATAACGGGTTTTCCAAATGTTGCAATCGGGGATACTATTGCAGATTCCCAAAATCCAGAAGCACTTCCCAGAATTCAAGTAGAAGAACCCACAATTAAGATAGCAATTTCCGCCAACACATCTCCTTTTGCGGGAAAGGAAGGAAAATTTACTAATTCAAGGCAAATCCTTGAAAGACTTGAAAAGGAACTTGAAACAAACATCAGCTTAAAGCTTGAAAAAATAGGAGAAAAAATGATTGTTTCGGGAAGGGGAGAGCTTCATCTTTCAATCCTTATTGAAACTATAAGAAGAGAAGGCTATGAATTTCAGGTAGAAAAACCGCAGGTAATAACAAAACAAATGGACGGAGTTACTATGGAACCGGTAGAAACCGCAATGATAGATATCCCGGATGAATTTGTAGGCGTTATAACTTCGGAAATGGGGATGAGAAAGGGAGAAATGATGGACATGCATTCGGAAGGAAACGGGAACACCCGCCTTGTTTATAAAATCCCGTCAAAAAACCTTTTTGGAGTTAGAAATGATTTGCTTACAAAGACTAAGGGAACAGCTATAGTAAATATTGAATTTTTTGACTATGAACCGATTACTCCCGCAATTGCACAACTTAGAAACGGGGTACTAATAGCTTCCGAAGGAGGTTCCGCTTTAAAGTATGGCCTGAATAATGCTCAAGGACGTGGAATAACATTTATAGAACCGGGAACTCAAGTTTATGAAGGTATGATTGTGGGAGAAAATTCAAGGCAGGATGACATAGAAATTAATGTAACAAAAGAAAAAAAACAGACAAATATGAGAGCTTCGACTTCCGATGTAACCCTAGGCGCATTAACTCCCGCAACAATTATGAGCCTTGAAGAATGTATAGATTTCCTAGAGGAAGACGAGCTTTTGGAAGTTACACCAAAAAGCCTAAGGCTTAGAAAAAAATACTTAAGTCATCTGGAAAGAGTGAGGAATTCAAGGGGGTAATTACTTTTTTGCTAGAAAGTCATCTACTATTGCACCGGCGATAAAATCTATTCCATTTAATGTTTTGAATTCATCTTTAATTTTTCTGTTTATCGCCTGTATTCCAACCGAGAAATTTTGAATTACTTCTCTTAATTTTTCCGGGGTCATATCTACATCTGTGAGAATTTTTCCCATTTTCAATGCATCTATAGTTTTATTATTAAAATATACTTCAGGGTCATCGCCCTGTTCATAAGGAGTTACAAACCAAGGTAAAGCTAAATTTTGAACCTGCCAGCCCGTTCCCCAACCACCTCTGCCTAAAACAGCCAAAATGTTCTCATCCGTCAAAACGTCCGGCGAAACTGCAGTTGCGCCTTCGACTTCTTTATTTGTATAAACCTTAAGTCCTCCTTGTCCTGCGGCATCTATAAGTTTTTGCGTTGTATCGGCAATACTTCCTGTTCCGCTAAACATAACATAAATTCCAGGTTCAACTACTTTTCCTTGGGTTCTTTGATATTCTCTTTTCATTGCCGGAGTATATGTTTTACTTCTACCGTCAACTTCTGTCGGCTGCAGAGAAAGGTCCTCTGAATATTGATATGAAAGTGGGTTAATTTTTGGAATAAATACCTGCGAATAACCGCTTTCTACCTTTAACATTTTTTCTATAAGGCTTGCCGTGTCTGCTTCGCTGAAGTCTAATCCTGCTTTTTTAGACTCTCTTAATAGTTCTGAAATAAGTATCGGAAAAGCAAAATATCTTTGAGGAGCATCAACAACTACTCTTGATGCTGTGTCTATGGTTGCTACTACATTTTTCGGACTGAAGGTTTGTATTTCGTTGGACGCTAAATTTCTTGTAGTAAAATCTCCAACATCAACCGAGAATCTTTGTTTAAGCATTCTTTGTACGTCCTCATAATGTTGATTAATTTGTCTTAGATGTTGGGAAAAATCGCCATTTTGAAATATTACATCTCTTAGGATTTTTCCAAACTCTTCGTCGTAATGGATTAAACCCGTAGCGTCCGGATTTTCTTCCATTAAGATTCTTCTTTGTCTGTCTCCGTACAAAAGCGGTACTACAATTTTTGCTCTTCCTAAACCCTGTTCTGCCAATCTGTCGCTTACGCCTTTTGCTATAGCAGTCCCTAAAATATATGGTTCGTTTCCATGAGCGGGATTAACTAAAATTACTGGAGAATCCTCTCTCTGTACTTGTGCATAATCTCTTAATACCTGTATTTCTACTTTGCTTTCGGAACTCTCGTGTGAAATTGGTTCTGATTGTATTTCCATAGTAAAATTATAACAAATGTTGCATAAAGTGCTAAAATAAGCGCATGAATCTGGCTTATAGATTAAGACCACAAAATTTCCAAGAGTTTGTAGGTCAAAAAGACCTGGCAGGGGAAAATGCAATTCTTAGAAGAATAATTAAATCCCAGGCTCCTTTTTCTTTGATTTTCTGGGGACCTCCCGGAAGCGGGAAAACTACTCTTGCAAATATTATCGCAAACGAATTACGTGCGGATTTCCACGCAATTTCTGCAGTTGAAGCGGGGAAAGCCGATTTAACTAAAATTATAGAAGTTGCAAGGGAAAACCTCAAGAATAATATTCGCACAATACTATTTATCGATGAAATCCACAGATGGAATAAGGCACAGCAGGATGCTTTGCTTCCGTATGTTGAAAACGGAACAATAAATCTTATAGGAGCAACAACTGAAAATCCTTCTTTTGAAGTTATTTCCGCACTTTTATCAAGAAGTAAAGTTCTTGTTCTTAAATCTTTGGATTATGAACAGCTGGAAACCATACTGGAAAGAGCCCTGAAAGATAAGAAAAAAGGTTTGGGAGGATTAAACAAAAAAATTGACAAAGAGGCTAAAGAACTTTTAATAAGACTTTCCGGGGGAGATGCAAGAATAATGCTAAATGCCATTGAAATTTCCGCTTCTTCATACAAAACAAATAAAATCACACCACAAATAATTAAAGAGGTGTTTCAGACAAAATCTGCAGGACTTTACGACAAAAAAGCAGAAGAACATTACAACATAATTTCGGCCTTTATAAAATCAATGAGGGGAAGCGATGCAGATGCTGCGCTTTATTATATGGCAAGAATGCTTGAAAACGGAGAAGACCCGAAGTTTATTGCAAGAAGAATGATAATCTTTGCATCGGAAGATATAGGTATGGCGGATAGAGGAGCATTAATACAGGCGGACGAAGCTTTCGAAGCAGTAAATAAAGTAGGGATGCCCGAAGCTCAACTAATTCTTGCTTATGTTGTCATTTACCTGTCTAAAGCGCCAAAATCACGGGCAGTTGCAAATGCCCTTGGTAAAGCTAAGCAGGCAGTCTATGAATATCCAAATGAACCTGTTCCGTTACATTTAAGAAATGCGCCCACGAAGTTAATGAAAAATCTGGGGTATGCAAAGGATTATAAATGGAGCGAAAAATATGTAGGTCCTAAAATAAACCTTCCTTTTCTTCCCAAAAAACTGGCGGGAAGAAAGTTCTACGAAAATAAGTAAGTTGAATTCGAGCCGAATATAAAGTAAAATTGAATATGCGCCGCGGTGGTGGAATGGCAGACACGAGGGCCTTAAGAGCCTTTGTCCTTCATCGGACGTGAGAGTTCGACTCTCTCTCGCGGCACCTCTTCTCGGAGTGTAGTTCATCGGTAGAACGCTCGGTTTGGGACCGAGAAGTAGGAGGTCCAATTCCTCTCACTCCGACAACA
>JAKALN010000003.1 GCA_021824155.1 bacterium
TTTCCGGCCAACCGAAATTCGGATCAAGTAAAAAAAGGCTGTTTGCATCGCTTAATATCTGATAGAAATCTTCCGTAGCAAGATCATCATCATCCAATCCTAATCCTAAAAGTCTCCTATAATCTTCACTAATTTCGGCAAGTTCCTGTGTTCCTGTTTTTACTTCCGCTGAAGATAGAGCTTCATTACCTGAATTATTGGCAGTTGTCTGCAAAGAAACCAAACCGTTAATCTTTTCCGAAACCAGTCTTCGCTGTCTATCAATTTCATCCAACTGCGGCTTATATCTTTCGAAAATTATTGTCCTAGCATCATCGTACCTCGAATTATATGTTTTTTCGCTTTCCCCGGCTCCTCTGGGCGGAATACCGTTTATATCCGCTTGTCTCAACGTCTTAATTCTCTCAGACTCTCCCGGAAGATCGTGAATTGTAATTGGAATCCCGTTTTCATCGGGAATAGTTATATCAGGTGCGCCTACAACACTTATTGATGCCCTTAAGGCATTCAGCGCGTCTTCGTAGCCCAAAGTATTACCTCCTTGGATTATTTTTGACAATGCTTCCCGGATAGATTCGCGGCTGCCTTGCACCGTAAGAACCTTTTCCCTATAACTAACTATTTTTGGCTCCGCTTCTCCAACCGCAGTCTTATCTTGCTGCAGTCTTTGATGTTCTTCCGTTGCTTCTTTTTTCCTGCTTTGAAGAGCTGTTCCTCCTTCTTGTCTTGCGTCAATCGCTTTCGTTAAAAGTTGCCCGACATCTTCCCTTGGCCTGTTTTCCCGCATAACCTGGGCGAATCTGTCCATTAAGGCGCCTTCCTGCGCTCTTCTGTATATATCCCTGGCTGCATCAATTGCAATTCCGGGAGCGCGTCCTCCCAATTCTTCGAAACGGCGTTGAACATCTGCTGTCATTTTGTTGTCAATCTCTTCAGGCCTTTGCCCCAAAGAGTTAAGGAATTGGTCGGATAATGCATCCAGTCTTTGCGGCGGTACTCCAAGATCTGTCATATACATTGCCCTTAGATAAATTAAGCGGACTGCTTCCGCCTCTACTTTTTCCCCTCCTCTTACGGAAAGTTCCGGATGAGCAGGATCTACTCCTATAAGATATTTTGAACGAAGCTGTTCTCCCGGTCTTTGAGCTTGAGCCAATACATCCTGGTCATCTGTTAGTACCAATCTTGGCCCTTCGCGTGTTAGCCTTCCGACCCCTGTAGCAATTGCGCTAAATGCCGAAGAACCGGCTACGGCGCCTTCGACTAAACCTACAGGACCACCAACAAAAGTTCCGCCTATTGCTCCCAATAATCCTCCCGCAGCGCTCCAGGGACCAAGCCCTCTTGTTATTGCGGATATGTTACTCCTGTCTCCTGCTCTTCCGCCCTGTTCTTCCGGCCTTCTCGCCCACTCATCTAACCTGTTATAGCTTTCCCTTAACCTTCCCTGGTCTATCGGAAGATCCACTGTTCTTCTTAATCTATCCGTGTTTGTTCTTGTACCGGGCCTTGCCATCTCTGCCCTAACGCCCAAAGCCGCTAAACTGTCCCTGGCATATCTCTCGGCAACGGCCATAAGGTTTTGCATCATAAGTGGATGTTCTAAAATCATGGCATTAACCTCATCGGCGCTTTTTATCACTCTCTGTCCGTTTTCGATTTTAGAGAAAGCTGCAAGCATTGCCTCGTCCTCCTGATAATTTAAATCTATGCCAGCCTGCTGGTTTTTCATGGCTTCGTAAACCGTGGTTGTTGTACCGCCTACTGTAATCGGTGTTTTCTGTAAATCAATAAGCTTATCTACGTAAGTCACCGCAAAATCCCTAAGCCCGGAAACAACCTCCGAGCTAAACTCTACTTTTGCTTCCGGCCTCACTCCCCCTGCAAGAGCTCTCTCTCCGGGACCGGTTGCGGGCAAACCTATAATACTACCATCAAACGCACTTCTGTCAAATTTTACCCGGGGGCCCGTGGGTTCTGCTATTTTTTGCCTTTTTGCCGGCGTAAACGGATGAGGAGTTTTTTCGCTGATAACATTAACTGCGGCTGTTGCCGCGCTTATCTCGGCCATACCCTATTATTAGTTGATTTGACAAAATATTTCAACTATTATAATCATAATATGAGTGAAGCAGCCGAAGCAGGCGCCCCACCGCCTCCAGCTCCCGAAAAAACTGTTGCACCCGAGCAAAGGGAAAATATCAGGAAAAAAGCACAGGAAGCAGCAAAAGTTGTCGGAAAACGGTTAATCCACAGAAAAGCCAGAGAAATTGCGGAAAAAGACGACAGCGAATTAGAAGGGGACGGACACGGACATGAAAGGGCCATAAAAGTTTTTGTAAAAAATAAATCTGCTACCGAAACGGCGGGCAAAAACATGAAGCCCCAGGCGCTTGATATTCCTCTTACAGACGGAAAACCAATAACTGTCCATGCAGAAATTAACGGAATAAAAAAAGACGTCCAAATAGCAAGAATTGTAGGAACAGTAAACCGAAACGGAGTTGCAATGGCACAGTACGAATATGCCGAAGGGGCGGGAATAATATCTAATCCTACCGCTCCTTTTGAAATACCTTGGGAAGAAGTGATAAACGGTCAAATATTATCAGAGCAAGAAGCGTTTGCTCAAAGTCTGCAGGGAGACGAAAGAATAATGTTTGAGTACTACGCTGCAAATCTTGCGGGAGGAGAAAGAGCGCAAGATTTAGATGAACAGCTCTTTGGCGATGACAAGCTTGACGCTACAAGAGAAACTATACAAAAAGCGGCAAGAAAAACAGGGATTCTAACAAAAGATGACGTGGAAGCTTTTATTGATTCCCGTATGCCAAAAGTTGAGGCAGGACAAACGCCTACGGTAGAACAGCAAGCCCAAATGACGCAGCTGGAACAAGTAAGAACGCTTTTAGGGGACGAAACCGTTGTCAGCGGAGAAACTCTTTCTAAAATAATAACAAATAATACAAATATAGACGCCGCCACAGTTAAGGAAGGGCTTTCTGCAGTAGAAAAAGAGGCAGGAGAAACATTCCGGCAGCTTGAGGCAATCAAATCAAAATTATCTAAAACTCTTTCCTCTTCCGAAGCTTCTGACCTTGAACAAAGACAAAATCAGCTTCAGGGAAAATATGATTCGCTTATGGCGCAAAGAGCTAGCTTACAGAACCTACATGAGCTCTCGGGTCTTTCCGAAACCGGGGGCATCCAAAATGTCGCAGAAGAATATTGGAGAAAACTTGAAGAAGGAGATATTTCAGAAGATTCTGCAAGAGGACTGGCAGAGGCTTTCCGTTCTGGTAATATGGACGGAATTTTAGACCAGCTGTTAGCCGATCCGCAAAAAGGAGCAAACGAAAGCCAGGAAGAATTTGAAAATCGTCAAAAAAAGATTATGGAACTAAGAGAAATAAGAGACAAGGCAAAAAGCTTCGGTGTATTAACCATATTGGCTCTTCTTCTTGTAAGCTCAAGCGCAATAAAGGAATTTAAGATATAAAAGCGGCATAAACCGCGTAGGGTTTATGCCAGCCATGTACCCTACGTGGTACATGGCGGAGAGGGTGGGATTCGAACCCACGGTGGCGTTTCCGCCACGATGGTTTTCAAGACCATTGCACTAGTCCGCTATGCGACCTCTCCGAACATATTAAGGAGATTATTCCCAGGCTTGGGGCGACCTCTCCGAGCTAACTTCTGACTTATAGATTATAGCTAATAGCCAATTGCATGTCCATTACCTTGACTATAAAACTCCAATACTATAAAGTAAAAATATGGCTGCCCATAAAGAACAAGAAAAACATAAGGAAGCTCCAAAAGAAAATTTTTCATACACCGAAGTAAAAACCCTTCTTGCCTGGACAGCCCCGGGGCGGCCTTTTAGAAAAAGGACTAAACAGTATTATCTGACAAGTCTTTTAATAATGCTTTTTGTTGAGATAATTCTTTTCCTTTTTTCCCAATATATGCTGATGTTTGTAATATTATCTTTGGTTTTCGTGGCATTTGCCCTTGCGACTGTTCCCCCAAGGGACTTCCATTACAGAATAAGTACCGAAGGAATTATGGTTGAGGACCATTTTTTCCTTTGGCAGGAACTTTATGATTTTTATTTTATAAAAAGAGAAGGAGCACAAGCCCTTCATATTAGAACTCATGCATTTATTCCAGGGGAACTCACGATTACACTTGGAGGAATAAATGAAGAACACGTTAAGTCGGTTCTTTTACCTTTTCTTCCATACAGAGAATATATAAAACCCACTTTTATGGAAAAATCCGCAGATTGGCTTTCTAAAAACTTTCCTCTTGAAAACGTCTAGCGGCATAAACCACGTAGGGTTTATGCCAGTCCTGAACTCATCGTAGTTTAGGGCGGAGGGGGCGGGATTTGAACCCGCGATACCCTTGCGGATATACCTGCTCTCCAAGCAAGCGCACTAGGCCACTATGCGACCCCTCCTAGATACCTATATAACAATAGCTGTCATCAATTCTTGTACTTCTTTCCAAACATCTTTGTCCGATTTATACGTTAATCTTTCTTCTACTTTTTCAGGCCTTAGCCATTCAACATTTTCCATTTCAAAATCATGATTATTTATATCTCCGGATAGATATTCCATTAAATAATAATAAACCTTCTTTTTTATTTTCTCCCCTTCGAATACGTACCAGTATCCAACTGGTTTTAACTGTTTTATTATTCTACCACGAACTCCGGTTTCTTCTTCAACCTCCCTTAAAGCGGTTTCTTCTTTTCCTTCGTTTTCTATATGGTCCCCTATTAAACCTTTGGGAAATACCCAGCCGTGATGCTGGGAATGTTGACATAATAATATTTCAATGCCGTTTTTGGTTTTTTGAAAGACAACTCCACCTGCTGAAAATTCAAATTTCATAAGCGGAGAGGGTGAGATTCGAACTCACGGTTACCTTACGGCAACAGCGGTTTTCGAAACCGCCGCACTAGTCCGCTATGCGACCTCTCCGAACGTATTAAGGAGATTAGTCCCAGGCTTGGGGCGACCTCTCCAAACTTTAATTGCGTGCCCGAGAGGAATCGAACCTCCAACCGCCTGGACCGCAACCAGGTGTTCTGTCCGTTGAACTACGGGCACAAGCAACTTGTATTTTACTTTATTTATGGCTTTTTAACAAACTTGATCCCATTAAATTCTTCGCTTGGCTTAATTGGATTTAGCGGGGTTGACATCCATAAAAAAATAGGACAAACTAAGCTTAGGATGAAAATCGCTGTCCGTTTTCTTTTGATTGGATTACTAGCCTTTTTTAGCATATTTTTCTTAGCTAAAACCTCCTTTGCCCAAACACAAAGCAATTACCCACCCGTAAACTCTTCTTATGCAGCTCCCAACACCAACCCTGATGTTCCCAATAATCTTCACACATGGACACAAAATGTAATGATTGAAGTAATGTCTGCAATGAGCTGTCAGCTGGCAGGAATTGACCCGACTAATCCTTCTGCAAAATGCCTTGGCGTTGATAATAAAACAGGAAAAATAGGCTACGTACAAAACGGCGGAGGAGCCATAGGAATAATGGGAAATCTCATTGCCTTAACGCTTACGCCTCCTATTCATACAAGCGATTATATAGCTTATGTTTCAAGAAACTTTGGGATCGCCAAGCCTACATACGCTGCAAACCAAAGCGGATTTAATTCCCTCTCTCCAATTATGGGAACCTGGGTTGTATTTAGGAATATTGTCTATTTGTTGTTTGTGCTAATTTTCCTTGTAATAGGAATCGCAATCATGCTTAGGGTAAAAATAGACCCCAGAACCGTTATGACAATTCAAAATCAAATTCCAAAAATAATAATTGGTCTTATTCTGGTTACTTTTTCTTTTGCTATTGCCGGTCTTTTGATTGATGTTATGTGGATTGTAATCTATCTTTTTATAAACGTACTATCTGCCGCAGACCCCAGTCTTGCAGCGGGAGGAGCAGGTAAAATTACCCAGGATCTTAACAATACAACACTAAATTTTGCAAATAACCCGAATTTGTTCAGTGGAGGACTTTTGGGAGTTGCCGGCGGAGCAGCCGGCTCAATTGCAAGTATTATAGGCAGCATGTTTTCGGGAAGCGGCGCGGCAACACAAACTGCCGGCAATCCAATTATTGATTTAATTACTAACCCAATCGGAACAGCCTTGGGCGCAATAATTGGAGGACTTCTTACTATAGTAGGCGGAATTGCGGCTTTTTTCATAATTATGATTGCCCTTTTATGGGCGATGTTTAAGCTCTGGTTTTCTCTTTTAAATGCCTACATATTTATTCTTGTTGATGTTGTTTTTGCGCCTTTTTGGATAGTTTCCGGACTTTTGCCCGGAGGCCAATCAATGGGATTCAACGCCTGGTTAAGGGATATGCTTGGAAATCTATCTGCATTTCCTACTACAATCGCGATGTTTTTACTCGGAAAAATACTTATAGATTCTTTCGGAAATAATGGCAGCGCTCAGGGATTTTTACCTCCTCTTATAGGAAATCCTGCAGCGAGCGGAACAAATGTTTTCGGTTCGCTTATCGCCCTGGGAATAATATTTACCACTCCTCACGTTGTAAAAATTACCAAAGCCGCGTTTAAAGCTCCTAAGATTGACCTTGGGCCTATTGAAGAATCCGTAGGCGCCGGACAGGCAGTTGTCGGAGGATTTGTAGGCGGAGCAAGTAAGAGTGTTTTTAGAAGAGACCAATATGGCAGAGCAGAGGGACCTGGAGCACAATGGCTTGATACTAAAGTAAAAGTTAAAGCAGTAAGAACACTTCTTGGTTGGAGAGATAAAAATTATAATCCATTTACTATCCAAGAAGATTTAACGGGCCCGGGAAAAAATCCAACCCCCACCCCGGTTACCAAAAAAGAAGTAAAAACTCCGCCGGCCCAACCGCCGGCCCCTGAAGGAAATAATAACGCTTAATTAAACTTTGGTAAGCTTGCCGGTTGTTGATCTAAACCCCTTTAGGGCTCCTAAAAGACCTCCCGCTAAGGCTCCCCCCCCGCCCTCGGTTAAAAACATTCCAAATTCTGTTGTATGTGTAATTTTTCTAAGCTCGTTTATTTCACTTTCTGTTAATATTCCTTTTTCCTTAATAAAGGCATAAATAGCCTGCATTTTAAGCATATTAAATCTTTCCTGGTCGCTGAATACATTTCTGTGGGATTCTATTTCTGCCTTAACCAGATATTCAAATACCCCCTTCCAAAGAAGTTGCCTCATCTCTGACGCCTGTATTTCGGCTACATCTACTTCTCCCACGCCGGACATATTCCAAACTTTCTGTTTTTCTTTTTTACCTGCAAGCCGTTTTGCTTTTCCCTCGTCAGTAAGCTCTGCCAGCTTCTTAGCTTCTACCTCCTCTGCCTGCCTTTTGAGTATTTTTACAATCTCTGGCCCAAATAACTCCATGAGAATCGGCATGTTTTTGGCAACAGGATCCTCTCTTTTTATTTTCCCGGTTTTATAATCCGAATTGTCTTCCTCCGTTATTTCTGTCTCCCAGGTTCTTACCTTTTTACTATAATCGGTACCTCCCCAAGTAGAAGCCCAATACCTTATTGCCTTATCTACTCCGTCGATAATCTTATTAGCTTTTTCATAATCAATAACGGGCCTTCCCATAACATCAAAGGTGAGCATATTCTGGAAATTAAACCCGTTATGGTCAATTAAAAACTCGAGGAGAGTAAAGGAGTTCATTATGTGATTGGACGCAAAACCCCTCATGCTGTTTTCCGCAAAAGTTACTTTTGTAGGAAGCTCTCTTAAAGCTTGTTTTATGTTGATATCACTTCCTTCTCCCCCCTGAATAACTTCTATTATTGTTCTGCCTTTTTCGTCCCGTATTCCCTCAAACCAGTTGAGCCCCAATCTTTTTATTCCAAGCATATTAAAAATGTTTCCATATAAAGCATTCCTATGTTCTGCCATCTGCCTTAATCTGTATTCTTGCACATTTAAAGCTTTTGTCCAGGCGTCATGGCCAACCGCACCCGTATCATTTTTTGCGGCCAATCCGGTCCATTTAGTCATAGAAAACGCCCACGCTTCGGCGTACTTTGCCTCGTCGTAATCAAGGCCCATTTCCTGCATCACAGACTGGACCATCCTTTCCCTAACCTCCGAAATTATTGCCTCACTTTTTTGGGGACCCGGAGCGGTAAATACATTAATAAATTTAAGATATTCTCTTCTTACTTTTGGGTCGTTAATTTTAATTTTTCCTTCTGAGTCATACCAGGAGCTTCTGTCATAGGCCTCTCCTGTGTTTCCTTCTTTATTCGTCCCTTTCTTTTTTCCTTTAATATTTCCGTCGGCGTCTATTTCGTCATATTCTTGTGTAAATAATGCTATATCGTCTTTTGTAAAAAGCTTTTTGAGCATATCGTGGTCATAAATATAATAATAGGCCAAAAGAAGCCTTCTTGTTGCCTGCCCAACTCCAAAATTTTTTTCAAGCTTATCCTGTATTTCCCTTCCCTCTTGCAAGACCTCTCCTTGGGCCTGCCTCATTGAGGGCATACTCATAATCGTTTCCAGAAAATTGCTCCTTGTAAAAGTATTCGGGGTATAAAGTTTATATATGGTTTTTGATAGTTCCGGTTCGTTAAATTGGTTTGCGACGTATTCAACGTGATTATTCCTTGAAGTATTAAATAGAAAAGCTTCCAACAAAAGCTCGTTTTTTAATGCTTCATAATCGTCGTTCTTGTGAAGGGTAGTTCTTTTAACCCTCAGGTCATCCTCCGGATTTGAAGTAGGCGGTTTAAGCAACGTCTCTTCTCTTTTCTCCAAGAAATAACTTCCTGTTAAAACCATATCCGCTAAGTTAACCTGGCTCCAGCGTGACTTTACAAATATTCGCGAGAAAAAATCAACAGTTTCCGTAGGGCTGAATTCGTGGACTTCAATCATCCTTTTCCTTGCCCATGCGAGAAAATTCTCCTTATTAACTCTTCCTTCATAGTCAACAAGCTCTTTTTTACCTCCTGTTTTCCACTGTGCGCTCTCGGACTTCATAATAAGGACAGCCAAGTCTTCCAACGATTCGGGAATATCCGGGGCCACAGCTTCTGCGCTAACAAAATGCTCCCTTATTTCTTTTGAAAAATCCGGTAATATCCTTTTTATTTCAGATATATTCCCTTGTGATTTTAATTCCCTCAATCTTTCTATTACGGGCCTGTAACTATCTTCATATACTGCTTCTGCCAGTTGTTTGGTTTTATCGGCATAATAGAGAAAATTTTCTAATTCATCCGCTACGTTGGGATCGTCCAAGCTTTGGCCGTGCAGTATTACCCTAATCCCTTCTCCAAACTTTTTTTGAAATTCCTTCACGGGGTCTTCTATTTCCGGCGCTTCTACCTGACCCCTGCTTAACGCCGCTTCTCTTATTGATTCCCGGGAATTCCTAATTGCCTCCCTCCCTCTATTTATTTGTTCTTGCAAACTCAAGTTTTCTTGGGGCTCTTCTCTATTTTCTCCTGAGTTATCTGCGGGAGGAGTTTCTCCTCTCCCTGGTTCGGGCATAAAATTCCTTTCACCTTCCAGTCTAGGAAGATTGGATTTGTTTGTCAACTCAATATTTATCGGTTCTTGTTCTTTCATACTGCGGAAATTTTATGCCCATATAGATAAAAAAACTTGATATTTAACTAACAAAAAAATTACAATACATTTACCATGGAACCCACTCACTTTGAATCTATGTATCCGGAAAACACAAGAGCTCCGGAAATTGATAAACTTTTACAATTCGTAAAAGAAGGAAATTCCTGTCAGCTTATCGGGATTCCGGGAGCCGGACGCTCTAATGTTTTAGGGCTTTTGGCCTACAACAAAAACGTCCGGTTAAAACACCTGGGAGAAAACCAGAAATGGTTCCACTTTGTACTTTTAAATTTTTCAGAAATAAGAAATAAACCTCTTTTGGAAGCTACCAAATTCATATTTTTAGGACTTTTAGATTCTTTACGGGAAAGGCAGATGAATAAAGAATATGAAACGGTAAATAAGATTTTTAAAGAAAGCGTAGTGATAAATGACGCGCTGGTTTTATTCCAAGGGCTAAAAAAAACTGTTGATTTTTTGGCGATAGAAAATGAACTTACAATAGTTTTTTTATTTGACAGGTTTGAAGAATACGTTTCCTCTCTTACTCCTGATTTTTTTGCAAATCTTAGAATTTTAAGGAACAGGGCAAAATACAGATTTTCTGTTGTATTTGCAGTGTCAAGGCCGGTAGAAGATGTTTTAGAACCCGCTTTTTTTGCGGATTTTTATGAATTTATGGCCGGAAAAACTGTTTACATGTCAATCTATGACAAACCCGGGCTTGATTTTAGAATTTCATATCTTGAAAAAATAACAGGCAAAAAAATTAAAAGCGGAGTGCTTGAAAAGGTTATTTTTCTTTCGGGAGGCCACGGAAATTTAACGCGTCACTGTCTGGAAGCTGTCTTGGCAGAAAACCAAAAAGTAAAAGGAGACTTGAACGAATTTCTTTTAAAACAAAAGCCTGTCAGAAGCGCGCTTTTTGGAATTTGGAATGCGTTAAACCCTTACGAGCAAAATAAGCTTTCTTTACTTAATTTTGAAGGTTCGGATATTTCTTATCTGGAAAACATCGGTTTAATAAAAAACGGTAAATTAACAATTCCTCTTTTAAAAGATTATATAAAAGAAAGCGCAAGAATACGCTCGGAAAACACAGGTCAAATAGTTTTTGATCAAAATACAAATCAGATTAAAAAAGGTGAGGTAGTTTTTTCCGATAAACTGACCTCTTCCGAATTCAAACTTTTAAAATTTCTTATAGCAACGGGCGGAAAAGTCGTTGACCGGGAAGAAATTATAAATGCGGTTTGGGGAGAAATGCAGTCAACTGCAGGAGTAACAGACCAGGCCCTGGACCAGCTTATCTTTAGGCTCAGAAAAAAAATTGAGAATGATCCCAACGTTCCAAAACATATTCATGCAATAAAAGGAAGGGGTTTTAGGTTTGAACCCTAGATATTGCATTTAATTTATTCTTAGATTACGATTAGTTTATGAGTAAAAAAATTCTAAGTATTTTTCTTGGAATAATTATTCTGTTTTCTTTTCCTTTTGTCTCTTCATTATCCGTGGCAAATGCAGATTTTCTCTGTTCGGTTTCTCCTTCAAGCATAAGTAACACCAAAAATCCTGTTACTTTTACTGTTGATAGCCACGGAAACCTTGCGGGCGGCAAATATTATGTTTCTGCCGGCTCGGCAAAAATAGGAGCAAACCGCGCTAGTATTGGAACCTTGTTTGACGCATCCGGCGGAAAAATAACCGTAACCGTTTCAAGAACTTATGATGTAGGAACTTGGCAGGTTGGAGTTTATCCTCAATATGATTCAGGGCATAATCTGTGTCAAAATGCCTCTTTTAGCGTATACGGTTCAAGTTCGGGCGGCAACACATGCGCCCTTAGCTTTACAAAACCAGATCCGTTTAACCCCAAACCATCGGACTACATAGCCGCTAAAATAACAAACCTTAGCGGCAATTTTGCTTCCGACGGACCGGATGCCCTATACCATACATACATCAGAGAAAATAATAACGATGGCGCTACTGTTTGGGACGGCTGTATAAAGAAAAGCAATTTTACAGATCCGAACGGATTTGGTTTTGGATATCTTTCAACGGGAAAATATTATATCCAGGTAAATGATAAGTGCGGAGGAGGATTCCTTTTTATAAACGCGGAAAATCAGGCATGTTATTCTTCTTTTTTTGTTGACCCAAGCGGAGGAGGAATAGGGCAAAGCGGAAGTCCGGATAACCCCGCTCCAAACACTCCGTGCCTTAACCACGACAAAAATGGCGCTTGCCTTTCGGTTGCCACAGGCCTTGGCGTTGACATAGGAACAAACCCTGCTAGTATAACCAGCTC
The DNA here is from genome assembly GCA_021824155.1 of bacterium. Lineage (GTDB taxonomy): Bacteria > Patescibacteriota > Microgenomatia > Levybacterales > UBA12049 > JAKALS01. The sequence continues at coordinate 11,968 of JAKALN010000003.1, forward strand.
GCTTTTTGGAATAATTCTGGGTATTTCAGGAGCAATTGCCCTGATCTTAATTATGATATCCGGATATCGAATCCTTGTCTCCCAAGGAAACCCGGAGGCTTTAAAAGGGGCAAGAGAACAGCTTACAGCTGCGATTGTCGGGCTTTTGTTTATACTCTTGTCCATTGTGGTATTACAAATAATTGGAATAAATATTCTGCACCTGCCGGGATTTAGCGGCGGAGGAGGAGGTTCTGGCACATTTTTCCCCAACGGCAAAAACGGGATTGGAGTGCAATAAAATTATGAAGGAATTAGCATTAAGTCTTCCCGGCGGATATTCCATTTCCCCTCCGGGCGGTATCCCGCAAAACGGGATGACAAGCGGAGAGAATCTGCTTCAGGCAGCGCTTACTATTACCTTTACCATAGCCATTGCTCTGTTTATTGCTTTTATAGTTTACTCCGGAATACAGTGGGCAATATCCGGAGGAGACAAACAAAAGCTTCAGCAGGCACGAAGCAGAATCACCTTTTCCATAATCGGGCTTATTGTGGTATTGGCAGCTTTTTTTATAGTGCGTATTGTCTTTACCGTCTTGGGCGGTTCGGGAACTCCTGGGCTTTTCTTCCCCAACACCCCTTGACAAATCAATAAAAACACTATATTCTCAGAATAGACAGCTATGAAAAGAAGTCTTGGAATTATAACAGGTTTTGGATTTTACTTAGCAAACTTAACTTCAGCATATGCGGTCGGCGGAATAGGCGAAACCGTGCCTCTTCAAACACCAACCGGCTCAATAGGCAACATTCCCCTGCAAAACATCCCCCAATTTATCATTACTCTTCTTTTTATAATAGGCGTTCTTGTTGCTGTTGCTTTTCTAATTTATGGCGGAATTAAATGGATACTTTCAGGCGGAGACAAAGCAGCCGTAGATGCCGCAAGAAAACATATTGTTGCCGCAATAATCGGTCTTGTTATAGTAGCCGGAGCATTCTTTATATTAAACGTTGTCTTTACTGTTCTTGGAGTAAGCAATCCTTTGTCCGGAGGCAAATTCTGCATTCCAAGCCTTACCAGCCCCACCTGCTAATCCTCTTGTCTTTTGTTTTCTTATTTGTTACGCTAATTTTATGATTGATTGGGGTTCATGCGTACAGGGAGCGGATAGCGTTGCTACTCTTCAGTGCCTTCCCGTTGTATTTAGTAATATTATTTTTTGGATAGGCGGACTTGCCGCCATAACAACAGTTTTTTTTGTAATATTTTCCGGAATAAAGTTTCTAAACTCAGGGGGCGACCCAAAACAGGTCGAGGGAGCAAGAAAAACCCTTACGTTTGCGATAATAGGCTTTGTTATAATTTTGCTCTCTTTTACTATAATAAAAGCTATTGCAGCTTTTACAGGAACCCAATGTGTTACCCCTTTTCTAAAGTTTCAGTGTTGATTTTTCACGGATAGCCTCATTCTTAATATTTTTTGACATAGTTTGATAATCTTGAAACGTAATTTTTCACGTTATACACTCGTTTTATATGGAAAATCACCCTATTCCCCAAGATATAACCGGTTTTCAGTTTAAACTTATAGGCGACATGACCGTAAAACAATTTGCATATCTTGCCGGCGGAATAGTTCTTGCCTGGGTTTTTTTCGCAAGCCCGCTTTTTGTAATCATAAAACTTCCTCTTGCCGCTTTGTCTGCTTTTTTGGGAGTAGGGCTTGCCTTTTTTCCTATTGAGGGACGTCCGATGGATTTAATGTTCACAAACTTTGTGAAAGCTATTGTATCCCCAACTCAGTTTATTTATCAAAAAACAGGAGGGCATCTTTGGGTACAAACCCCTCAAATAAAAAATCCTAACGCAAAATTCGTCCCCCAGAAAGAAACAACCGCTTTGTCCGGAGAAGAGCTTAAAGAGTATCTGCGCACGCTGCCCAAGAGACCAAAAAATCAACTGGATCAAAAAGAGATGGTGTTTTTTGAATCACTGGCCAACATGTATAACAAAGGGCAGGCACAGCAGCCGGCTCCAATTCCGGAAGCTGTAACGCCGCATGTCTTTGCCAACCTGGTGCCGGCCAAACAGCAAATAACCTCAGAACCGGTAAAAAAAGAGCCCGCTCAAGCACCCTCCGACAAAGAAGCCTCTCTGCAAAAAGAAGCTTTGGTCTTGGAGCAACAGTTGGAAGCGGCAAAAGCTTTGGAAGCGGCAAGAGCCGGCTCGCAGGAATACAACGAAGCACACAGAAAAGTATTGGAGCTTGAAAGCATGCTTTCCGAAACTGCAAGTCAAAAACAAGAACTGGAAAAACAAATTGCCCTTTTGCAAAAACAGCTTTCAACAGAACACAAACAAGTTTATACTCCTTCCATGGCAAAGGAGCCAATAAAAGAAACCAGAAATGTCAGAAGTATTCCACAGGGACTTGGAAAAAGTATAGGCCTTCCCATAGCTCCGGAGTTTCCAAACATAATAACCGGGATAGTTAAAGACCCGAGAGGAAACCCTTTACAAAATATCCTGGTAGAGGTTAAAGATGCAGACGGAAATCCCGTAAGGGCATTTAAAACTAACCCCCTTGGACAATTTGCTTCTGCAACTCCTATAGCAAACGGCACATACACAATAGAATTTGAAGACTCAAAAGGAGAGAACAAGTTCGATGTCATAGAATTCAGCGCAACAGGACAAATAATACTGCCCATAGAGATTATATCCGTTGACACAAGAGAAGAATTAAGGAGGTCTCTTTTTAATTAAATGGCTAAATCTGCCCGAAAAATCAACGCAACGACACAAAGATTTACCGAAATACAAGATATAGTCGACGATGTTGTAATCTTATCCGGAGGAAGCGCGTGCCTTGTAATCGAGGTAACGGCCACAAACTTTGCCCTCCTTTCCGCAGAAGAGCAGGATTCCAAAATCTATTCTTACGCGGCATTATTAAACTCGCTTTCTTTTCCTATTCAAATATTAATAAGGAGTAAAAAACTGGATATATCGTCTTATTTAAAGCTTTTGGATAATGAATCAAAAAAAACCCAAAACCAAATGCTTGCCGAGCAAATAAGGCTTTACAGAGACTTCGTACAGGAATTGGTAAAAGTTAATACTGTTTTGGATAAAAAATTCTATATTTCTATTCCCTTCTCTTTCCTTGAAAAAGGAGCTGGAGCTGCGGCAACTACTGTTAACAAAAAAAGCTTTGACGCTTCTTCTATTGCCCAAACGGCAAAGTCCGCTCTTCATTCAAAGGCCGAATCTCTTCACTCCCAGTTGTCAAGATTAAATTTAAGGGCAAGGACCCTTGAGAAAGAGGAGTTGGTTAAGCTTTTTTATGAAATCTATAACGATAATATTATTGAAACAGGGCAAGCGGGAGACAACATTAACGCACCTGTAGTCAAAAGCAGGGAAAATGTATGAAATTATTTGATAAAAAAAATAAAAAAACACAAGCTCCGCAAGCCGTAAAACAAACGGGAACCCCCGCCGCAATAGGCTCTCTTGAAAAAGGAATGGTTTCCCTTACGGATGTAATAGCTCCTTCCTCTATAGAGGTTGATTTTCATTTTATAAGAATCGGGGAAAATTTTTATAAAACCTCTTTTGTTGTTGGATACCCTCGCTTTGTTTCTCCAAACTGGCTCCAGCCTTTAATTGATTTTGACCACTCCATGAATATTTCTATGTTTATTTATCCAACATCCTCCCCGGACGTACTGTCTGATTTAAGGAGAAAAATTGCAGAGATGGAAGCAACAATATCTTCTCAGGTTGAGGAGGGTCAGCTTGTTGATCCTAAAGTAAAGGCTTCTTTAGACGATGCTTTGGCTGTGCAGGAGGAGCTTGCAAAAGGCGTTGAAAGATTTTTTCAGTTTAGCCTTTACGTAACTTTGTCTGCGGAAAACGTCAAAGAGCTTGATGACGCATCAAAAAGACTGAACACAACGCTTGGCTCCATCCTTATGCTTTCTAAAACAGCTACTCTCCAAATGGAAGACGGATTTAAATCAAGCATACCGCTTGCCCAAGACAGGCTTTTTATTACAAGAAATATGGATACAACTTCGCTTGCTTCAACTTTTCCTTTTACATCCGCAACCCTTGCCCAAGATAAGGGGGTAATGTATGGAATAAACGAACAAAACGGTTCTTTGATAATTTTTGACCGGTATTCTCTTGAAAACGCCAACGAGGTTGTTTTGGGAAAATCCGGGGCGGGAAAGTCATATCTTATTAAGCTTGAGGCAATGAGGCAATTTATGTTTGGAACAGAAGTAATAATAATAGACCCTGAGGGGGAATATGAAAGCCTAACAAAGACCATGGGCGGGGAACACGTTTCATTTACCCCATCGGATCCTGTAAGGATAAATCCTTTTGATATGTCCGGCCTTTACGAAGAGGGAGAAAATGAGCTTGGGCTTAAAATCTTATCCCTGCACGGACTCTTAAGGATTATTATGGGCGACCTGGATGCCTCACATGATGCAATTTTAGACAGGGCGCTTGTTGAAACGTACAGACAAAAAGGTATAACGGCCGACCCGGCAACCCAAAAAAACCAGCCGCCTTTAATGGAAGATTTATATAAAGTGCTTCTTGGAATGGAAGACCCTTCCGCAAGAGAGCTTGCTCTAAGACTTGAGAAATTTATTAAAGGAAGTTTAAGCGGAATATTTAACCAACAATCAAACTTTGACATTAAAAATCCCCTTACGGTGTTTAATATTAAGGCCCTTGAGGAAGAATTAAGGCCTGTTGCGATGCATATAGTGTTAGACTTTGTTTGGACAAGGGTAAGAAAGACCCTAAAAAAAAGGCTTCTTATCCTTGACGAGGCGTGGTATGTAATGAAATACCCCGATTCCGCATCTTTTGTATATAGCGTAGCTAAAAGGTCAAGGAAGTACTATCTTGCCTTAACAACAGCAACTCAAGACGTGCAGGATTTCCTTTCTACCGATTACGGAAAAGCAATCTTGTCCAATTCCTCAATTCAGATGCTTTTAAAGCAAAGCCCCTCCGAGGTTGACCTGGTTTCGCAAATATTTTACCTTTCCCAGGGAGAAAAAGAACTTTTGCTTTCGGCAGACATCGGTGAGGGATTGTTTTTCGCAGGACAAAGTCACGTTGCAATAAAAGTAATTGCCGCTCCTTTTGAACACACCCTGATAACATCAAACCCCCAAGAAATCCTAAAAATGCAGGAAGACGCTGTAGTGCCCCAAACCCCCGACATAACACTGCCAGAGCCCCCTACAGTGACACAAGATACTGTAGCAACACAAAGCGCTCCCTCGCCAACCGAACCGGTTTCTCCACTGCATAATAACCCCGGTCAAACAGAGATTCAGAAACCTACTTAGTTTTGTTATTATTAGTTTATGGACCAAAATCAAGACCAGGAAGAGCGCAAAAAAGAAGGGCCGCTTACCCGCTCTATCAACACAGTTAATAGAGGCAGAGACTATTTAAGGTATGGTAAACAACTAAGAAATTTGGCTAGGGTCGGCCGGGCCGCGCAGGGAGCTGAAGCAGCGGGAGAAGGGATAATGGCTGCTGCGGGAGCAGGAGAAGGGGCTGCGGCATTAGCCGGCGGAGCGGGAGCCGCAGGCAGCGCAGGAGCCGCTGCGGGAGCAGGAGCAGCAGGTGGTGCGGTGGCCGCCGGAGGCGCTGCTGCTGCAGGAGGGGCAGCTACCGCGCCCGCATGGATCCCAGTTGCTGCTGTTTTGGGAGTGTGTTTGGTTGTAGTTATTATTGTTGTTGTTTTTTTCGGAGGCGCTCCGACGGCTAATGGAGGCGACCTAAACACACCCGCCCCGACAGAATCAGCAAGCCCTTCCCCGTCCGGCCAATTCCCAAACAACATCACCAACTGGGCAAAACAAATAAGCGATAAGATTGAACCCTTTTATCCGCCCTGTGGAAATATTTTTATGAATAATGTTATGCTGCAAACCGTAACAAATGGTACATACACCGCGCACAAAAAACCAGGCTCATCTTGCGGAATAGCCGCAAGTACTTATTACTGTTCGGATTTAATAATAGATTCTTATAATCTTTCGGGGGTTAAAGTGGGTTTTTGGGAATGGGTTCCTAATATGATTAGCGGCTGGTCATCTGTCCCGGGATTAAGCGTTAGAAAAACCAACAACGTTAACGGGCTACAACCCGGGGACGCTGTTTTTTGGCTTACTAACGCCAATAATTATGGTTCTGCGCAACACGTTGACATGATATACAATATTGACGTCGGCCAAAGCGGAAACGGCACTGTTACCACAATAGATGCAAACACTAACAATAAATTTAATACGTTTTATGTTAAGAATTGGGGTATAATTGGAATCTGGACAGACGGAGCAAATAGCCCGTGGTTTGGGCTGGCGCCAAGATGAATAATGTTTTTTTAATTCTTGCTAAAAAATATTTTGTGTTTATTGCTTTTGGGCTTTTCTTATTAGCTTTGTTTATTTTGGCTTTTTTACCAAAAAATAAACCACCTGCAACGCAAATAGCCCCTTCGCCAACCGTCCAACCAATAATAAACCCAGGACAATCACAATCGGAAAAACAAGGACAAGCCGACTATCAATACAATAAGGCTATTAACGATTTTTATTCCTCACATCCATGGTACAATAAAATTCCTCCAAAAAATAATGATTATTTTATCGGGTACGATGCTTCAACAAGTAGTTTTTTTGTTGAGCTTTATCCAAAAACAACATCTGGTGTTTCTGTTAACGATCAGGTCGCACGGCTAAAAAACGAGGTTATCCAAACTCTTAATTTGATTGGGGTTGACACATCTTCTTATAAAATAGATTGGTTGGTATACCCTCAATAAACCATTATCCCTGCACTCTGATTGGCATTATTAAATGAAGGAAGGAGTTGTCGCCCGATGCTTTAAACACTCCCGCACCCAAAGGACCTGACATTTCAAAAACAACGCTTTCTTCTTCCGTGTTTGCAAAAAAATCTAAAAGGTACCTCCCGTTAAACGCTATTTCATTTTCTTCTCCGGAGATTTTTGCCTCCACCTCAACCGTATCTTCACCAACGCTCGGACTGTTTGCCGAAACAACAACCTTATCTTTTTTTAAAGAAAACTTTACTATGTTTGCTGTTTCCCTGGCAAACACCGAACATATTTTTACAGCCCGTTGCATTTCGTCCCTATCAAATTCTGCTTTTGTGTCAAACCCTGAGGGAATTATTTTTTCATAGTTTGGGTACTCTGCCTCTATCAACCTGCCAACCAGAACCGTCTCCCCCTGTGTAAAAATAGCCTGGTTGTTTTTACCGGAAACGTTTAGCACGATTTCCTCGTCTTGTTTTATGGAAATCAATTCCCTTATTGCCCTTGCCGACAAAAGAAGCTGCTCAGCACCTTCCCCTTTTTTTGTTTTTAACAAAACGTTGTTTTTTAAAGAAAGCCTGTATCCGTCTGTTGCTACAATCAAAAACCCTCCGCCTTCCTTCTTGATTAAAACCCCCGAAAGCGCCGGTCTTCCACTGTCTTGGCTTGCCGCAAAAACCACCCTGTTGAACTCCTTAACAAGTGTCTCTTTTTTTAGGGTTGCTATCTCTTCCCCTTTGTCCGTGTAAAGTTTTGGGAAATCCTCTGCCGGCATTGTCTGAAAAGTCATTCTTATTTTTTTGCCTTTTAATTCCAGGTTTTGTCCTTTTGTTTCAAGGGTTATTTTTTCTTCCGTTATGTTGTTTATCAGGTCAAAAAACGTTTTTGCCGGAACCGTTGTTTCCCCTTCTTCCTCAACGTTTGCGGGAATAGAAGAAGATATGCCTATCTCTAGATCTGTTGCGCTAATGGTAAGTTTTCCTTTTGATGCATTAAGAAGAAAATTGGAAAGAATCTCCAATTGACTGTTGCCGGAAACGGCATGGTTTAAGAAAGATATTTTTCCCCGCAAGTTTTCTGTTAAAAAAGAAACAATCATATTAAATACTTTTGTTGTTGTTGTAGTTTATCTTGAAAAGTGGAAAAAAGCAAGGGAACATGGGCAAAAAAATGTTGATAAAAAGGGCAAATCTTTGTTGATAAAAAGGGCAAAAAACAAGTCTTTTAATATTCCGCAAGTTTTCCACCGTCAAAATTCTTTATCCCCAAAATTTCTTGAGAAAAACCGTTTGTTTCTACCATTTTTTCCACTTTTTCCACACCATACATTACCGTTGTGTGGTCTCTTCCGCCCAAAATATTTCCAATTTCAACATAGGTTAAGTCCAGGTCTTTTTTTAAAACATACATAGCGACCTGTCTTGCCCTAACTAAAGAAGCGTCTCTTTTTGAGCTTTTTATTTGGGTTGGCTTAATCTTGTAGTATGCGCAAATGTTGTTAATTATGTCGTCGGGGTGGAAAGGCTTTTTTACTTCTGTGCCATTGTCTAAAACACTTAAAACAAGGGCGCTGTCCATAGAAACCCCTTTTGCCTCCGCCTCTGTCATGACCCTAAGCAGCGCGCCTTCAAGGCTTCTTGCATCCTGCTCTTTTTCGGCAATCGTTTTTGCAACATCAATTGACAAATCAAAGCCGTATTTCTTAGCCTTTATAAGGGTGATGGCCGTTCTTAATTCAAAATCAGGAGTATCGATGTCGACCGTAAGCCCCCCGGAAAATCTGGATAAAAGCCTTTTTTCAACTTTTTTTATTTCGGACGGTGGTCTGTCGGAAGAAAGCACAATTTGCGAGCCGTTATCAACAAGAATATTAAACGTGTGAAAAAGTTCTTCCTGAACCTTTTCCTTTCCCGCTACAAACTGTATATCATCTATTATTAATACTCCGGCGTTTCGAAACCTTTTTTTCATCTGCGCGGTGCTGTTTGTCCGTATGGCGTCTACAACCTCGTTTGTAAACTCCTCGCTGGTTGTATAAATTATTTTTTTACTTGAGTCTTTTTGGTAAATTTCGTTTGCTATGGCCTGCATGAGATGGGTTTTCCCAACTCCGGTTGGCCCATAAATAAAAAGAGGGTTATAAGCGGTTCCGGGTTTTTTTGCAACCGTTGTTGCGCTTACATACGCCAACTGATTACTGGATGAAACGGCAAGGTTTCCAAAGGTGTAATCCGGTCTGACTCTTGGGAGGTGACCAACGTAGCTTTCAGTTTTTTCTTCATGTTCAAAAAGAGGGCCCGCGTCTTTTGTTTTGTCTTCGGCTATGGTGGTTTTTGGGACAAACACAATTTTTGACTCCTCCCCTATGTTTTTATCTACAGATTTTTTTATAACGTCATAAAACCTTCTTTGTAAAAGGTCTATTATCATTACAGAAGGAGCGGCGATTGTTAGAACTCCGTCTTGGCAGGATAAAAGCGTTGTTCTTTTGAAAAGAGTTAGATAATTTGCCTTTGAGACTTCGAGTTCTATTTCTCCTAAGATTTTCTCCCAAAGTTCTTTATTTTCGTCCATATCGGTAAAGTGCAGTTTAATAATGTGGATAACTTCTTGTCAAGATGAGAAAATAGATAAAACTATGTCTCTTTTTTTTTGGCAAGGCTAGCTCTTTTAAAAGCATTTTTATTTTGCTATACTTAAAAGAATGGAAAAACTCAGAAAGCTTAAAAAGCTAAAAAGAAAAAGAAAGCACGGATTTTTGTCCAGGAAAAAAACAAACGGAGGGAAAAAAGTTCTTAAAAAAAGAATTGCAAAAAAAAGGAAAAAATTAACAGTTTAGTTAATGCTTAGTAAAAAATACCGTCTGCTTGAGGGAACAAGACTTAACGAGTCAATAACTACCCCATTTTTTGTTATAAAAACCGCAAAAAATGAGAAAGCGTATAGTAGGTTCGGTTTTACGGTTTCTAAAAAAATAGACAAAAGAGCGGTTGTGCGAAACAGGATTAAAAGACAAGTGCGCAGCTGTGTAGAACAAAATCTGGAAAAAATAAAACCGGGCAGAGACATTCTCTTTATAATAAAGAAAGGGGCGGTAGGAAAAGAAACGGGAACACTTTGTCAGACGGTTTTAAAAGAATTTGAAAAAAACAAATTTCTAAATAACGCTCTTAAGAAAGAAACATAAGATAATCTAAGCAAACCAAAGGTTGGAGTTATGAAAAAATTTATTTTAACAACAATAGATATTTATCAAAAAATAATTGCGGTTGTTTTATTTAACTTAGGGTTAAAGGGAGATTGCAGGTTTTCCCCTACATGTTCTGAATACGCAAAAATTTCAATAAAAGAGAAAGGGGTTATAAAAGGCACACAGCTTGCGATTACCCGTCTTTTAAAATGTCAGCCTTTTTATAATAGTAAACAATATGTTTAATCTTGTCGGAGACGTTTTTCATTCCCTGTTGTTTGTGCCAATGATAAATATCTTGGTTGCGGTTTATAAAGCTCTAATTTTTGTTCATCTTCCCTTTGCTCTCGGTTTTTCAATAATTATTTTAACAATTATTATTCGTTTCATCCTTTATCCCCTGACAGCTTCTCAGCTTAAGGCCTCAAAAAAAATGCAGGAATTAAATCCACACCTGGCAAGGCTTAAGGCAAAGCATAAAAACGACGCAAAAACCTTGCAGCAGGAAACAATGAAGTTATATAAAGAACATGGTGTAAATCCTGCAGCCGGGTGCCTTCCTGTAATCGTTCAGCTTCCGATAATCTGGGCCTTGTATGCTACTCTTCAGCAGATAGTGCACATGACACCTGTTGCGGTAAATAAAATAGTTTATTCCGATTTTTTGAAAATAAGCAAACAATGGGATCCTAATTTCTTTGGCGTCTCCCTTGCAAGTAACCCTTCCCATCTTATAAGTACTGTTGGACCAATCATTTTGGTAGTCCCTCTTTTAACGGCACTTCTCCAGTTTATCCAGTCAAAAATGCTTTTTGCAAAGCCTCCTCAGCCGGAAGAATTAGTTAAAGATATAGAAAAAAAGAAAAATGAAGATTTTGCCACCGCTTTTCAGTCGCAATCCTTGTACATATTTCCGCTTATGATAGGATTTTTCTCTTACACTTTCCCGATAGGACTATCTTTATACTGGAATACGTTTACGATTTTTGGTATTATACAGCAATACAAAATTTCAGGCTTAGGCGGACTTGAAGAATGGATAAATAAAATCTATGGCAAAAAAGGAAAATAAAAAAATAAAAGATACAGCGGAAAAACTTTTTAAACTTCTTGAAATTGAAGGGGGATTCGAGATTTCCGAAACCGAAGAAGCAATTGAAATAAACCTCGACACCCAAGACAGCGGAATTGTAATTGGGTACCACGGTGATACCCTGGAGTCTTTGCAGCTTGTTCTTTCATTATGTTTTGCCAAACAAACAGGAGAATTTAAAAGAGTGTCTATAGAGGTTGGAGAGTATAAGAAAAAAAGAGAGGAATGGTTAAAAACACTTGCTTTGGAAACAAAAGAAAAAGTGCTTTCCCAAAATAAAGAAGTATACCTTTCCGATTTAAAATCCTGGGAAAGAAGGGTTGTTCATCTGCTTTTACAAGATGATCAGGAAGTTGTTTCAGAATCTATTGGAGAAGGTAAGGATAGGGTTTTGGTTGTTAAACCAAAAAACTAAATATTCCCACGTCTTTTTTTATTTTCTCCTTATTTTTTTGCCGACCCAATTTGGCAGACATTTTTGGCCCGATTTTTCTTATATTTACGGAATAAGGGTAGATTATTTATCCCCCACTTTTTATTTTACCGATTTACTAATTGTTCTATTGCTGACGTCATGGATTCTTGAAAATATTAATTGGTCTCATCGGATAAAAATAAGCAAAAAAACATTTATTAAAATGGCTGCGTTTTTGTTAGTCGTGCTTTTTTTGATTTTAGGAATTATAATCTCCGAAAGTCCTCCAGCCGGATGGTACGGGTTAATAAAGTTTTTTGAATTTTCTTTTTTGATTTCCTATACCGCGAAAAATTTTAGAAAGCTAAACAAAAAGCTAATTTATTCGAGTTTTTTTATAGGAGTTTTTTTTGAATCATTATTAACAATCTTTCAATACATAAATCAGGGTTCAGTAGGCGGAGTCATGTATTTTTTGGGAGAAAGAAGTTTTAATCCCGAAACACCCGGCATTGCAAACGCCTCTATTAACGGACAGTTATTCCTGCGGCCATATGGAACCTTCTCACACCCCAATGTTTTAGCAGCCTATTTATTTATTTCCATGTATCTAATTTTACTTTTATCCACACGGCTTAACTTTAAGTATAAAAAACTCTTTACATATTTCATTTTGTTTTTAGGAACAGTGTCAATTTTTCTGTCATTTTCAAGAACTGCGATTTTTATTTGGACATTTTCTTTATGTATGTTTTTTATACCAATATTTTGGAAAAAAACTGGAATAGATTTTGTAAAGAAATTTAAATTTAAAGCTGCAGAGAGCTTAGCGGCATTTGCTTTTATTTTAGTTATTGTTATTGTTGCGTTTTATTCTCCTATACCGGGACGTTTTTCAAATATCTCCCTTTCCGATGAAAGCATAGTACAAAGGGAGCAGCTTATGAAAGATGCCGTGGTTATTTTTAATAAAAATTTTTTTTGGGGGACCGGCTTAAATAATTTTTTAATAAACCTTCCGCCGGCTGAAAAAAATTTGCACCAGCCTTTTTATCTTCAGCCGGTTCATAATATTTTTTTTCTGGTCATTGCGGAAACCGGAATTCCCGGATTCACATTGTTTTTAATTTTATTAACGGCCATTTTTATAAGAATTAAAAGCAACAGGGAGGCCTTGATTTTATTCTTAGGAGTAATTTTTCTTGGTTTGTTTGACCATTATTTTCTTACTCTTCAGCAGGGACAAATTTTGTTTTCCCTGTTAATAGGGATTGCACTTTCTTTCCCAAAAAACGCACAAAGGTGATAATATAATTTATATGTTCCATTTTACCGTAGCAAAAAACACCATATATCAAATTCTTGCCAAGGCGACCACCTCTTTTGTAGGATTTTTAATCACAATAATTATTGCAAGGGAATTTGGAGTTGTCGGTTACGGCGATTTCACGAAAATAACGGCCTTTATTGCCCTGTTTTATCTTTTTGTTGATTTTGGTCTAAATGCGGTATATCTGCAGCAAGAAGAAGGGGAGGATAAAAACGCAAATAAATTTTTCTATCTTAGAATAGGGTTTACTTTTTTTATTTTCGCCGTATCAAATATAGTCGCTTTTTTTCTTCCGTTTAATAAAGCGTTAGATTTAGGCTTTTCTCCCTTTATCCGGCTTGGAATATTTATTTATTCTTTTTCGCTTTTTAGCCAGGCTGTTTTGACTTCTGCTTCTGCGTTTTTCCAAAAAAAATTAAATTACTTTCCTTATTTTATTTCTGTTTTTATCGGCTCTTTAATAAACTTAGGAGTAGTTTTTATTTTTACATATTTAGGCTTTTCAATTCTTTATATTGTTTTTTCTTTTGTCATAAGCGGTTTTATAACAGGGTTAACTTCACTTTATTATATAAGAGATAAAATTTTTCCCGTATCTTTTGATTATGCCCTTTCCAAAAAACTTCTTGTAAACGCTTTTCCTATAGGCATAATGCTTGTTTTTAACCTTATTTATTTTAGGGCGGATATGTTTTTGCTTTCACTTCTAAAACCGGCAAGGGACGTTGGAATATACGGTTTATCTTATAAATTCTTTGATTTTCTTCTTGCGCTTCCGCTTTTTTTGTCTAACGCCCTGTATCCGTTTCTTCTTGCGAATAAGAACAGTCCGCAAAAGTTTTTTAGAATAGTAAAGCGCTATCTGGTTGTATTTTTATTTTTTTCATTTGCGGTTGTGGTCCCTTTTTGGTTTTTATCGCCATTTTTGACTTTAATAAAATCGGATTATTTCCCCGCAATCGTCCCCTTTAGAATACTTCTTGTTTCGATACCCTTTTTCTTTTTAACAAGTTTTCTTCAGTGGATTCTTATTAGTCTTAAGAAACAAAGATTTTTGGCATTTATATATGCGGTATCTACGGTTATAAATATTGTTTTAAATTTAATTTTAATTCCTCAGTTTTCATATATTGCTTCGGCCGCAATAACCGGAATTTCCGAAGTTTTCATTTTTGCACTATTGGCGTTTAAGGTCTATTCTGTTAAAATTTTCCTATTAAAAAAGGAACGAAATGAATAACGTTTATATATATACAGACGGTGGGGCAAGGGGCAATCCCGGTCCGGCGGCCCTTGGAGTTTATATAACCAATGATAAAGGAACCAAGCTTGCCTCAATGGGTAAAAGAATTGGTGATGCGACAAACAATGTAGCAGAGTACAGGGCAGTAATAGAAGCTCTTTCTTGGCTGATTGAAAATAAAGAAAATATAGAAAAAGACACAAAGGTCACTTTTTATCTGGACTCACAGTTGGTTTATTCTCAAATAAAAGGATTGTTTAAGGTTAAATCGGAAAGTATCAGGGAATTGGTTTATACGGTTAGAAAAAAACTTGAAGCAATAGAATACGCAGTTGAATGGAACCATATCCCCAGGGAAAAAAATAAAAAAGCAGACGAACTTGTAAACTTAGCCCTAGACAACCTTATCTAGAATTCCTACAATTAGTTTGTGGCGAGGTCTTCTTTTATTACGTCGGAAAGAAACGAAGAAAACCCCATACTAATAGTTGATAGAGTTGGGGCAATAGGTGATTTACTCCTTAGTCAGTTAAAAGACGAGTCTCTGGTTGTGTACGTAAGTCAAAAACAGCCCTCGGTGTCGGATAACGTAGTACACATTCCTTTTTTAAAAAAAATTCCTACAGTTCCGGATAATACTTACTCCCACATTTTTATAATAGACGACGGTACAAAGGCAACGAAAGACTCTCTCCCGAGTTTTATAAAAAAAGCGCAAAACGACAGGGGAGTATTTTTGTTTGCAACGCCAATCTCAAATATAAATGAAAAATATGTGCAGGGAATTTTAAATATTTATTCAAAAGCCAAGGTTGTTGTTTTTGGAGATGTATTTTTTAAGGATTTTATTTTTGATTCAAAAACGATTGTAAATAAATTTATTTATGAATCACAAAATTTTGGGAAAATTAATGTTCCGGGGGACGGGACAAGGACAACATATCCCGTTTTTGCCGAAGATGTAGTTTCCGGAATTTTTGAGGCGGTGTTTGGTGAGGGCCAGAACAAAAACCTTTTCTATTTGTTCCCAAAACACGGAGCAACAAATATTACGCTTGCCCACATGATTCAAAAAATAAATCCGTCCGTGACTATAGATTTTACAAAAGAAAAGAAATCAGATCAGAGTAATTTCGTTTTTTATCCCGAAGCAACATACCTTCTTGGGGAATATGATCTGGAAGAAAAAATAAAAAAAGTGGAACAAAAAAAAGACTACAAAGCGTTTCCTGCTTCGGCAAAGCCCGAAGAAGAAAAAAGGGGAAGATTTATTCTTCCGTTTTTTTGGCTTTTATTTTGTATTGCGTTTTTTTTGTTTTTACCTCTTTTAACCACTTTGGGAGCGTCATTTTTAGGGCTGGAATCTTTAAAAAACTCCAAATCGGCTTTGGATAAAGGCGATTTTGTTACTGCCCAAAGCAATATAGTAAGCGCGAATAAATTTTTTTCTCTGGCTCAAGGCACCTCAATGATACTTTTTTCAGAAGGAGAATTAATAGGGCAGCCTAATATTTTTTCCACATTAAACAGCGACGTAAGCATGGGAAAAGATGTTTCAACTGCGGGGGTTTATCTTTTAAACGCATCAAGTTCTCTTGCAAAAGCGCTGTCGGGTAATCCGGCGGACGCAGCCTCCAATTTTACCGACGCTTCCAATTATCTTAAAAATGCCATTGTTATCTTTGAAAAAGAAAAAGCACAGGGGCAAAATTTCGCAAACATAACGGAAAAAATAGACCCGCTGATTACTTTTGCGTCAAATACAGTAAATGTATGGCCCGACCTTTTAGGATACAACGGCAAAAAGACATATATGATTCTTTTTCAAAACAATATGGAGCTTAGGCCCGGGGGAGGATTTATAGGTTCATACGGGATATTGAATTTAGACAAAGGCAAAGTTTCGGATTTTAAAATTTATGACGTGTATGACGCAGACGGACAATTAAAAGGACACGTAGAGCCGCCATTTGCCATCAGGCGTTATCTTGCGTCTGTCCACTGGTATTTAAGAGATAGTAATTTTAACGTCAGCTATGTTGATTCTGCTGCACAGGCTGCAAACTTTTTAAACATAGAAAAAGGGCAGATGGTTAACGGAGTAATCGGAGTTGACCTTTCTTTTGTAAAAAACATACTGAATGCAATGGGGGAAGTAAATGTTCCCGAGTATAATGAAAAAGTTAACTCCGAAAACGTCTTTCAGCTGACGGAGACACATGCGGAAAAGAATTTTTTTCCGGGCTCTACCCAAAAAAAAGATTTTCTAAGATCCTTGCTGGTCGCGATGGAAAATAAAATAACGGCAAAAAAAGGTATTTCCTATCTTTCCCTGGCTAAGGCAATCGGCGATTCAATTTCCCAAAAACATATACTTTTTGCATTCGATAACTCAAGTATCCAGAACCTTTTTACGGTTAACGGATGGTCGTCCTCTTTATGGGACGATAGGAGCTCCGATCCTAATGTAACAAACGATTTTATAGGCATAAATGAGGCAAACCTTGGAATAAATAAAGACAACTACTTTATTAAAAGAAGCGTCTCTCAAGTAGTTAACATCGATGATAAGGGAAACGTGGAAGGAAATCTTATGGTTGCATATAAAAATACAAATACAAATGGAGTTTGGCCCGGGGGGATTTATAAAAATTATATTAGGTTTATCCTGCCTCTTGGTGCAAGCGTAACTGCGGTAAAAATTAATGGACAGGTTCAAACTACGGTAGATGCAATTACAGACCCGCAAATTTATGAAAATAAAAATTTTACTCCTCCCGATAAGCTTGAAGTGGAAAAATATGTTCAGGAGGGAAAAACAATATACGGATTTCTAACCATTGTACCTGTAAATTCATTACAGACAATAAGCATTGATTATTCCCTGCCTCAGCAGGTTTCGGTTTCGTCGCCAGAAATAAGTTATGATTTGAAGGTTTTTAAACAACCCGGGACAGACGAGTACCCATTTGATTTTTCCCTTACATATCCTTCATCCTTTAAGGTTATTTCAACAACAGACGGACAAGACTCCGACGGCAGAGTTACATATTCGACAAGCCTAAACAGCGACAAGGAAATTCTTGTAAATTTAGCCAAAAAATAACTTGTGGTCTTTGTTTCTCCTTATGTCTCTTCCGTAGGCTATAAGAAGCAGTGTAACCCTCGGCCAATCTTTTTTATCGAATAATTTCATCAGATCCTTTTCAATTTTTTCAGGATCGGTATTTTTTGTAAAACCCAATTCTTCGGAAACCTTTCTTACATGGGTATCAACAGCAATGCCTTCTATTTTCCCAAAGGCATTATAAAGGACAACGTTTGCAGTTTTTCTTCCTACTCCTGGAAGAGTAGTTAATTGGTCCATTGTTTTTGGAATCCTACCTTGGAATTTTTCCAGAATCTTTTGTGATGCAAGTTTAATGTTCTTCGCTTTTGTTTTGTATAAGCCTACAGAGTTAATATCTTTTTCCAGCTTGTTTAGATCTGCTTTTGCGAAATTAGATATTTCCTCAATTTCACTTTTACCTGCGTATTTTTTAAATAATATAGGAGTTATTTTGTTAACTTGTCTGTCTGTGGTTTGGGCGGAAAGCATGACGGAAATTAAAAGTTCAACATTATTGGAATAGGCAAGCGCTATTTTAGTATTGGGGTATTTTTTCTCCAATGCAGCCAAAATTTTTTTTGCTTTTTGTCTGTCCATCAAAAAGATTATACCTTAAAAAGACTTATTCAGTAGATTTTTTTGCGGCATCAAAAACAGGAATTAATCTTGTTGTCTTTAAATCGATTTCTCCCCGTTTTGCGATTATCTTTATTCCGGTATCGGGATGTATGAATCTTCCTACCCCGTCCTGTCCCTTAAAAGCATCGGCCGTTTCGCCGGGTTGGGCCAACAAGTCCGCCATGCTTCTTTCCGCTCCTGGTAAAAATTCTGCAAGTGACATAAAAATACTATAGAAGGTTTATCTTCCATTCGCTTGACTCAATAAAGACCGTTTTTTGACAAAAACCTGACAAAATAAATCATTGATAAAAACCCGTAATGCAATTACAATAGGTGCACTAATATGGATAAAACAATAGGGGCGGCAAATTACCCGATATATTTTAGGAAAGAGGACGCAGAAGATTTGGGGGAGCATATAAGACACAGGCACTCGGTTGTTCTTTTGGGTATAAAAAGAGTAGGGATAAGTAATTTTCTTAATTTTTTTATTGGTAACAGGGAAGTGCAGGACACTTATGTTAAAGGGAAATCAAAACATCTTTTTATCCCCGTAGATTTAAACGATTTGGTGGAAAGCGAAATTCAGCCGTTTTGGACGCTTACGTTAAAAAGAATAGTCGATGCCGTTGAGGTTTCTCCAATGAACCCTACTGTTAAAAAAGAAATAAGCGAATTATTCTTAGAAAGTATTCAGCTTCAGGATTTGTTTTTTACAATCGATAGCGTAAGGCTTTCGATTAAAAAGATAATAGACCAGGGATATTTACCCACTCTTTTTCTGATAAGGTTCGATAGATTGATGAACTCGGTAACACCCGAATTATTTGCAAACCTTGCTGGGCTTAGAGACGGAGCGCATCAGCAGCTTTCTTATGTATTCACAAGTTTTTTGCCTTTTAAGCGGATTTTTCCGGATGTTTTTCAGCACGCGGCGCTTTTAGTTGGGTATAAAAACGTTTATATAAAGCCGGCAAAAAAAGAAGACGAAAGGATAATTCTAAATACCTACAAGAAAAGATACGATGTTGAACTCGAGGACGAAACAGAAGAGTATTTGCTTAAGCTTGTTGACGGCCATTTCAGATATTTACAGCTGGCTCTTATTATTCTTCATGAGCGGGGAATGGCTAAAAAAAATAAAAAAGACCTTTTTGACTATCTTGTTTCCGACGAAGGGATTAGGCTGCAGTCAGAAGAGTTATGGGAAAACTTAAATAAGGACGAGCAGACAATCCTTCTTAAAATTGTAAAAAAAGAAAAAATATCAAAAGAGGAAAAGAAAAAAGGGGAATATTTATGGAACAGCGGTTTTATAAAAGACGATAATAATGATCAGAGAATATTTAATTCCTTTTTTGAATATTATGTTAAAGAAAGAGAGAAAGAAGAGCAAAAAGAGAATTCGGCAGAGTTCAGCAAAAAAGAGCTTTTGCTTTTTAATTTTTTGAAAGACAATAAGAATGAAATTTGCGAGAGGGAAAGAATTATAGAGGAAGTCTGGCCCGAGGAAGAGGAGATGGGAGTTTCGGATTGGGCAATAGATAAGCTTGTTGGAAGAGTTAGGGGAAAATTAAAAAACCAAAATAATAATTTTGAGATACAAACCGTTAAAACAAGGGGTTATAAACTTATAGAATCCGTTTGAACGCTTTTTGAGGCTATGTTAGAATAAACTGATGGATAAAATCTATAACAATAAAAATGTAGAAGAGAAAATATACAAGAAATGGGGAGATAAAGGCTTTTTTAAGCCTGAAGAAAGGTTTGGCAGCAAAAAAAAGTTTTCTATAATTTTACCTCCCCCTAATGCCAATGCTCCGCTTCATTTCGGCCATGCAATGTATGTAACAGAAGATATTCTGGTCCGTTTCCACAGAATGAAAGGACATAAGACCCTTTGGCTTCCCGGAGCCGACCACGCGGGATTCGAAACGCAATTTGTTTACGAAAAAAAACTTCAGGAGGCGGGAGAATCACGTTTTGATTATAAAAGGGAAGAGCTTTATAAAATGATATGGGATTACGTGCAGGAAAACAGAAAAGGAATGGAAAACCAGTTAAAAAGATTGGGTTTTTCTCTTGATTGGGAAAGACGCAAGTTCACTCTGGATGAAGATATTACAAAAATTGTTTATCAGACGTTTAAAAATCTTTATGACGACAGATTGCTTTATAGACAAAAAAGGCTTGTTAATTACTGTACTTTTGACGGTACCAGTTTTTCCGACCTTGAGGTAATCTACGAAGAAAGGAAAAATCCGCTTTTCTATATTAAATACGGCCCTTTGGTTTTGGCCACCACCAGGCCGGAAACTAAGTTTGGGGATACTGCGGTTGCAGTTAACCCGGAAGATAAGAGATACCAAAAATACATTGGCAAAGAAATAGAAATAGAAACCGTTTTAGGAAAAGCAAAGATTAAAGTCGTTGCGGATAAAATGGTTGATCCAAGCTTTGGAACGGGTGCGGTTAAGATAACTCCCGCCCATGATTTTGATGATTTTGAGGTTGCCCAAAGACACAATCTGCCTATGGTTGCGGTAATAGGTTTTGATGGGAAAATGAATAAAAAAGCAGGCAAATTTGAAGGTTTATACGTAAGGCAAGCAAGAAAAGCGGTTGTTGAGGAAATGCAAAAAAAAGGTTTAATAGAAAAAATAGATGAAAATTATGTGCACAGAATTGGAGTCTGTTACAAATGTAAAAACCCCATAGAGCCTCTTCCTATGGAGCAATGGTTTGTAAAAATGCAGCCTTTGGCAAAAAAAGCTATAGATACTGTTAAAAAAGGAGATATAAAAATCCACCCTAAAAGTTTTGAAAAGCTTTATTTCCAATTTTTGGAAAATATCCATGACTGGAACATTTCAAGACAGCTTGTGTGGGGGATTAGGATACCCGCTTTTAAATGTGAAAAATGCGGGGAGTGGGAAGTGACAGAAGGTGAGCTTCGGGAAAAATGCGGGAAATGCTCGGGAAAAATGGTCCAGGACACCGATACGTTTGATACCTGGTTTTCTTCCGGACAATGGCCGTACGCCACTTTAAAAACAACAGACAGTCTTGAATTTTATCCTACAAGCGTAATGGAGACAGGATACGATATTTTGCGTTGGTGGGTAGCAAGGATGGTAATGCTTGGAATATATATACAAGAGAAAGAGGGGATAAAAGACGTAAAGCAGCAAGTTCCGTTTGAAAACGTTGTTTTACACGGACTCGTAAATGATCCTCTTGGGAAAAAAATGAGCAAAAGTAAGGGGAATGTAATTAATCCTTTGGAGTTGGTTGACCAGTATGGGGCGGATGCGGTAAGGTTTGCCCTTGTGTATGGAACAGCCTTGGGAAATGACCAATCCCTTTCTTATCCAAAGCTTCAGGCAATGAGAAACTTTACAAATAAGCTTTGGAATATGGCAAGGTTTATAGAATTCCAAGGAAATGAAAGGACTTTCAAAACATCAGAATTATCAATAAAAGAAATGCAGATTTTATCAAAAAAACATGGAGACGAAGATATATGGAAAAGTGACAGAGAGATGGTTCAGAAAATAGAAGAAATAACTTCTGAGGTGACTAGACTTTTGGAAAAATACGATTTTAATCATGCCGCACAAAACCTGTATGATTTTACCTGGCATGAGTTCGCGGATATTTATATAGAAGAATCGAAAAGAACGTTGAACAATAATGATGCTTCTGGTAAAGATACTTTTGAGGTTTTAAGCTCTTCTTTTTTAATTCTCCTTAAATTAATTCATCCCTTCATGCCATTTGTAACGGAAGAAATTTATGACGTGCTCTACGGCGGGGAAGAGGATTTGATTGTAAGTAAGTGGCCTTCTTTATGAAAAAAATAACTGCCATAAAACCGCAATTCCCGAGGATTTCCCGCATTTTCCCCGAAAGCCATAAATTTGTTCAGTTCATAACAATTTTTAAAAAAATGTTTTTAGCGTTTGTTTTTACTTCGATATTCGTTTTTATGTTATTTATATTGGCAGACTTATACAGAAATTACGGGGAAAACCAAATAGTTCAGGCGCAAAGGGAAAAGCTGATAAGCGAAATAAATACATGGAAGTCCTTTTCGCAAAAATACCCTAATTACAAAGAGGTATATTTCCAAATAGCGGTTAGGGAGTTTGAGCTTGGAAAATATTCAGAGGCAGGTAATTATCTTCAAAAAGCTTTATTTATAGATCCAAGTTACGGGGAAGCACTAAAATTAAAAAAAGCGCTGACAGGAAAATAAATTATTGAGCGGGAGCTTCTGCCGGTTTTTCTTCGTTTGGTTTTGCTTCTTCTGCAGGTTGTTCTCCCTCCGCAGGAGCTTCTCCTTCTGCCGGTGCTTCCGCACCCGCTTCTGCCGCCGCAGCCTCAGCTGCCGCAGCTTCCTCTGCTGCCTGTTCCTGGGCTTCCTTACTTACTAATTCACCTATTTTTGCAACAACCTGTTCTGCTTCCGTAAGAATAGTAACTCCCTGAGGAACCTTAAGGTCAGAAACGGTAATTTGATCGTCAACTGCTGCTAAATGTTCAACATTTACTTCAATGTGCTCGGGAAGATCTTCGGGAAGCGCTTCTACTTCAACTTCTGAAATAATATTCATCAAAAGTCCGACTTTGTCTGTTTCTGCTTTGGGTTCACCTATAACTTCCAAAGGAACAGCTGTTTTTACTTTCTCTTTAAGGTTTACCTGGAAAAAATCTGCGTGTAAAACATTATTTCTGTAATCGCTTTGTACGTTGTGGATAAGAACCGGAATCATTTTTCCGTCCAGCTCCAAATCAATGAGTCCTGTTTCTCCTGATTCTTTAAAAACTGCTGCAAATTCTTTTATTGGGAGCTCAACAGCGGTAGATTTAATATCTCCTCCATAGACGTTTGCGGGTAAAATACCTTCTCTTCGGAGTTTTTTAACCTGTTTGCCCAAGATTTTTCTCTTTTCTACTGCCAGTTTTTGTCTTTTCATTAAGTTCTTATTCTACAGGAAATGCCAATTTATTACAATAGCCATCAATTGTGATAATATAGTCTTGAAATAATGACGATACTTGGAATTGACCCCGGAATTGCAAGATGCGGATGGGCAGTGCTGGAAGCTAGAGGAGTGAAGCTGGAGGCTAGAGATTTCGGATGCATTGAAACGCCGAGCTCAATGGAGGTTTCTTTAAGGCTTTCGGTGATTTATAAAGAAATTACAAAATTAATAAAAAAATACTCTCCGGATGCTCTGGTTTTGGAAGAACTGTTTTTTAATACAAACGCAAAAACAGCTTTTGTAGTAGGTCAGGCAAGGGGAGCGGTTCTTTTATCGGGGGCGGAAAATGGCCTTAAAAACTATATATATACTCCATTGCAGGTAAAAATTGCAGTAACCGGATACGGAAGAGCGGAAAAAGAACAGGTAGGAAAAATGGTAAAAACAATTCTAGCCCTGGAAAAGATTCCAAAACCCGATGATACCGCGGATGCTTTGGCAATAGCAATAACGCATGCTTTCTCTGCGAAAATGGCAAAATGACCTGTGTTATAATCTACTCAATTGGAATATGATAGGCTCTCTTAACGGAACAATTGAAATACTGGATAGACCTTATGCGATAGTTGATGTTAACGGAGTCGGATACAAAGTATTGGTTTACGACAGCCTTTTTGCAAAATTATCCCCTAAAGAAAAAATTAAACTTTTTACTTACACATACGTTAGGGAAGACGCTTTGGAACTTTTTGGCTTTGAAGACGCCTCCGATTTAAAACTTTTCGAAAAACTTATTTCTGTTTCGGGAATCGGCCCGAGAACCGCCCTAAATATTTTTTCGGTTGGAACAAGGGACCAGATAACGGATGCTGTTGTAAGGGGAGACGTTTCGTTTTTTACATCGGTTCCCAGGCTTGGAACAAAAAACGCACAGAGAATAATTATTGAGCTTAAAAATAAACTTGGTGGCACAGTTGATATTGACCTTTCCGGGAAAGAACAAATGGAAAACAACGAAGTAATACTGGCTCTTAAAAATTTCGGGTTTTCAACATCTGAAGCCCAGAAAGCATTAAGGGAAATAAAAACAGCAGGATTAAAAACGGAAGAGAAAATAAGACTGGCCCTTAAGGCGCTATCGCGCTAAAAAGATTTAAGAATAAAGATTCATGAGTCATGAGTCGTAACTTATAAGTAACTATGGCAGATAAAACAAAAAATATAAAGAAAGACGAACAGGAAACACCCGAGGAGGAAGTTCTTTTTACGTCTTTGCGGGCATCGGACTGGAAAGAATTTTACGGACAAAAGAAATTAAAGGAATCATTAAGAATAGCAATCTCCGCGGCTAAAAAAAGAAACGAATCAATTGAACATATCCTTCTTTATGGCCCTCCGGGTTTAGGAAAAACAACACTATCCCATTTAATAGCAAAAGAAATGGGGGTTAATATAAGAATTACTTCGGGGCCGGCAATAGAAAGAGCAGGCGACCTGGCTTCTATTCTGACTAATTTAGAAAAAGGGGACATACTATTTATAGACGAGATACACAGGCTCAACAAAGTAGTTGAGGAAACTTTGTACCCGGCTATGGAGGATTATGCTTTAGATATAATCCTTGGTAAAGGACCCAGCGCCAGAACCCTAAGGATGGATTTGCCTCAATTTACAATAATAGGGGCAACAACAAGAATTGGCCTTTTGTCCGCGCCCCTTAGAGACAGATTTGGAGTAATCCACAGACTTTCTTTTTATGAGCCAAAAGATTTGGAAGAAATAATAGAAAAGGCAGCATTAAAATTAAAAGTTCCGGTAGATAAAGAATCAATATTAGAAATTGCAAAAAGAGCAAGGGGAACGCCAAGAATTGCGTTAAAACTTTTAAAAAGAGCAAGGGATTATGTTCAGGTTAAAGGGGAAGGAAAACTTACAAAAGGTTTAATTAAAGAGGCACTGGATATGCTGGAGGTGGACGAAGTCGGTTTGGATTCTTCTGATGTAAGATACCTTAAATCCATAATAGAAAAACACGGCGGAGGACCGGTTGGAGTTGAAACAATTGCTTCGACAATATCGGAAGATATAGGAACAATAGAAGAAGTAATAGAGCCCTATCTTCTTCAAATAGGATTTCTTAAAAAAACAACAAGAGGAAGAGTTGCAACCCCTGCTGCCTATAAGCATTTGGGAATGGCTTTGCCGAAAGAAAACAAACAGGAGAAACTACTTTAATTCTTCCAGAATTACAACTTCGGAATTCGTAACCAGTTTTTTAAAATTTTCTTCGGTGTCTTTGTACTTTTCTCCTAAAAACCTTCTATAATGCATTGGAATTGTAAATTCTGCTTTTATCGTATTTGCTGCGGCAGCTGCTTCTTTTTCGTCCATTGTATAATGGCCTCCTATCGGAAGCATGGCAATATATAAATGCATATCCGTAAGGCTTTTCATTTCGGGAATAAAATCCGTATCTCCGGCATGATACACTTGTTTTCCGTTTAACTCAAAAATGTATCCGACCCAGTTATTTTCTTTAGGATGAAAGGCAAGTTTTTCCGGGTGATTGTTGTAAGCAGGAATGGTTTGGAATTTAAATTCTTTTACTTCATATTTGGCATTGGGCTCAACAAGTAATTTCCTATCTTCGGAGATATCAATTTTTTCCAAAATATCCGGGGGCGCAATAATAATAGTATCCTCTTTTATTATTTTTTGAATATCCGTTTGGGAAAAATGGTCGGGATGGGCATGGGTAATAAAAATCAAATCGGCTTCTTCAAGCTTTTGAGGCTTTAAATCGAAAGGGTCAACATAATATATTCTATTGCCGTTTTCATCGACAAAAGAAAAACTTGCATGTCCAAACCAGTTAATGTTTTCCATAAGGTATTATAATAGCAGATTGTTAAACTACTGTAAAAAATTATCTTCTCGGATGGCTTTGGTGGCTTATTCCTCCTCGGTCTTGATTTGCCCTGCCTCTTCTGCAATTTCCCAGACTTTTTCCTTCGGTACCTGTTGGGGCTAAAAATTCACCCTCCCGGATTTCTTCACCCGGATAGGTAAAAACAATGCCGGCGCGGGGTCTGCTGTCTATGTCTCTAGATTTTCTGCGGCCTTCGCTTCTGCTTTTCCCGTCGTCTCCGCTTCTGATTCTTTCCGCTCTTCGTCCTCCGATATTGCCATTTGCCAGTTCTCTGGGGCTCGGGTCGGAATCTGTTTTGTGAGACGGCTTGGCTTCAGAGGTTGGCGAGCCGTATAAAACTCTTCGAATCTGGTCAAGAGAAGCCGGTTGGGCATTTTGATAAATTCTAAAAAGTCTGTCAGGCGAACCCATGTGATTTATATCACTTTATCAAAAAAATATTTTCCGCGTCAATAGGTAATTTCAACTTTTGGCCGGTATTGCAAGCTTTCTGCAATATGCGAAGGTTTAATATCTTTTTCCCCTTCAAGGTCCGCAATTGTTCTGGATAGTTTTATAATCCGGTGATATGACCTTGCCGATAAATTCATTCTGGCAACAGCCATTTTTAAAAGGGAGACGCAGTCTTTCGATAATCCACAAAATTTTTTAATATCTTTATTTGTCATTTCCGAGTTTGAAGTTATTTTAATATTCTTAAAACGGTTAAGCTGGATGTCTTTTGCTCTTTGTACCCTTCTTCTTATTTGGACCGAAGTTTCCCGTTTTATGCCGTCAGTTGAGGTTAATTTTTCAACTTTTACTGCCGGAACCTCCAAATGTATATCAATTCTGTCAAGCATAGGCCCGGAAATTCTTTTTTGGTACCTGGCTATTTGGGAAGCGCTACAGCGGCAGGCATGGGTTTTATCCCCAAGATATCCACACGGGCATGGATTCTGCGCCGCAACAAGCATAAATTTTGAGGGAAACGTGATTCTTCCTTGAGCTCTTGAGATTGTTACAAATCCGTCTTCCATTGGCTGTCTTAATGCTTCCAAAACATGTCTTGGAAATTCCGGGAATTCATCCAAGAACAAAACTCCTCTGTGGGCAAGTGATATCTCCCCGGGTTTTGGAATAACTCCTCCGCCTATCAGTCCTATATAAGAAGTGGTGTGGTGGGGGGAGCGAAACTGCCTTTTTGTGATAATAGTATCTTTATCCAGAAGGCCGGAAATACTGTAAATTTTTGTTACTTCCAGTGCTTCTTCAAGGCTAAGCCTAGGAAGAATAGAAGGGAGCGTCCTTGCTATAAGAGTTTTTCCCGCTCCCGGAGGTCCTTTAAGCAAAATATTGTGTCCTCCGGCAGCAGCTATTTCCATGGCTCTTTTAGCTTGTTCCTGTCCTTGGACTTCATTCATATCAAAATCAAATGAGTCATTTTTTAGATATTCGTTTAAACTGCTGTGTTTAATAGGCAGGATTTTTTCTTCGGACGTCAAATATTTTGCCAAAGACAATAAATTTTTAATGGGATAAACTTCAACCTCTTTTATAATCGCCGCTTCATTTGAATTTTCAAAAGGGACAAAGGCATTTTTTATTTTTCTTTCTTTTGCCATAATAATTTGGGGCAGAATGCCGTTTGTCTGCCTTAATTTTCCGTCAAGTGAAAGTTCTCCTGTAAATAAAGAGTTGGAAAAGTCTCCTTTTATTTGTCCTGAAGCGATTAAAATCCCTAAAGCTATAGGTAGGTCATAAGAAGGGCCTTCTTTTGGAAGGTCTGCCGGAGCAAGGTTTACGGTTATTCTTTTTGCGGGAAATTCCGCCCCCGAATTTTTAATAGCGCTTCTTACTCTTTCTTTTGATTCTTCAACTGCTTTGTCGGGAAGACCGACAATCGTAAAAGAGGGGAGCC
This sequence comes from bacterium, assembly GCA_021824155.1. GTDB lineage: Bacteria > Patescibacteriota > Microgenomatia > Levybacterales > UBA12049 > JAKALS01. Next base: position 39,655 of record JAKALN010000003.1, read on the forward strand.
CCTGGGAAGCGATATCTACCTCAACCTCTATGGGGGTTCCGTTTAGTCCGACTACTGCTGCGGACAAAACTTTGGCGAGCATAAAATTAGCGTAACAAAAAGGGGAGAGGTATTCAAGGGAAATCCCAAAACAGGATATTTAAATATTGTGCGACGCCAAAACGAACTTTTCTATTACTGCCGCAACTCCGTCTTCATCGACTGTTGGAGCAACGAAATCCGCGATTTTTTTAAGCTCGTCATCCGCGTTTCCCATGGCAACTTTTAGCCCGCAAGCCATAAGAAGCGGAAAATCGTTGTATCCGTCTCCAACCCCGATCATGTCTTTAGTGGATATATTTAAAAGTTTTGAAACCTCGATAATTCCATGCTGTTTAGTAGCCAGTGCGTGTGAAATTATTACATCCGTCATCCCTTTTTTCCATGAGGGGGCTTTTACGACAGCTATGGTTGAAAT
>JAKALN010000004.1 GCA_021824155.1 bacterium
AAGCAGGCTATGTAGAAACCTCAACTCCAATAATGATAAACTCCGAACTTTTTGTTCAATCCGGACATTTTTCAAAGTTCGGAGAAAACAACATGTACAATCTGGATCTTTCAGATGATGAAAACGATAAACATCCTAAGACTTATTCCCTAAAACCTATGAATTGCCCCGAATCGACAATTATTTATAGATTCAGGCCCAGAACTTACAAAGAGCTTCCTTTAAGAATTGCGGAAATTGGAAGGCTTCACAGAAAAGAGAAAAGCGGGGAAGTAAACGGACTTTTAAGGGTTAGGCAGCTGACAATGGATGATGCGCATTTGTACGTAAGGGAAAGTCAGATTTTTGACGAGGTATCAAATGTTTTGGATATGATGACAGCCTTTTACAAAAACTTCGGTTTTGAGTATGAGTTCCGCTTTGCTACAAGACCCGAAAAGCGGGCAGGAACCGACGAAATGTGGGACAAGGCGGAAAAAGATTTGGAGGAGGTTCTAAAGAAAAAAAAGATTAGAGCAGGCGATAAAAAAGGGGACGGGGCATTTTACGGACCTAAAATTGACCTTCACATAAAAGATGCTTTGGGACGGGAATGGCAGCTCGCAACAGTTCAAGTTGATTTCTGGATGCCTGAAGCTTTCGACCTTAAATACGTAAACGAAAAAGGGAACTTTGAAAAACCCGTAATGATACACAGGGCAATTTTCGGAAGCTTCGAAAGATTTATAGGAATATTAACAGAGCATTTCCAAGGGTCATTTCCGTTATGGCTTTCTCCCGTACAAGTAGCGCTATTGCCAATCACCGACCAACAAATTCCATACGGAAAAAAATTATTGGAACAATTCACAGGACAAGGTATAAGAACCGAGCTTGACATAAGAGGTGAAAGGCTCCAGGCAAAAATAAGAGACGCCACTTTACAAAAAGTCCCATTTTTGGGTATAATAGGCAAACAGGAAGTAGAAAAGAGTACTATTTCCGTAAGAACCAGGGAAGGAAAAGATTTAGGACAGCTTAAGATTTCCGAATTCTTAGATAAAGTAAAACAAGAAATTGATAAAAAGATTTAAGAAAAAACAAGACGACAGAAAATTTTACAGGACTAACGAGCGAATTTTTGCTACAACGCTGCGTGTATTAGATACGGGCGGAAAGCAAATAGGGATATTAAGCAAATTTGAAGCATTAGACAAGGCAAGAAGCGAGGGATTGGACTTGGTAGAAATTGCTCCAATGGCAAAACCTCCGGTTGCAAAGATAATAGACTTCAAAAAGTTCCTTTATCAGGAAGAAAAAAAGAAAAGGGAAGAAAAGAGAAAGGCTAAAGTATCGGAAACCAAAGAAGTAAGACTCGGGCCTTTTATGAGTGACAATGATTTGGGAGTCATGACTAAAAGAGCTCGGGATTTTTTAGAAGATGGGGATAAAGTAAGACTGGTAGTAAATTTTTCCGGCAGACAAATAGCCCATCCGGAATTCGGACACAAAGTATTGGACAAAGTACTTACAGATTTGGAAGACGTATCAAAAGTAGAAAGAGACAGACACTTGGAGGGTAAAAAATTAATATGTTTAATTTCACCCGAAAGGAAAAATAAAAATGCCAAAGAAGAAAATAAAGAAATCAGTATCTAAAAGATTCAAGGTTACAAAAACCGGTAAGGTTTTGTTTTCGCATCAGTATAAAAGCCACTTAAAAATGCATAAGTCAAAATCAAGGCTTAGAAGACAGAAAAAAACCGGAATACTTAAAGGCGAATTTGCTAAAAAAATAAAGAAAATGCTTGGAGAAGCATAAACGAAATCCTAAGCACTAAACTCTAAATCCTAGAATATTTAGAAATTAGTATTTTAAATTTAGGATTTGCGACTAAAAGGAGAATTATGGCAAGAGTTAAACGAGGAGTAATATCCAAAAGCAAACATAAAAAACTTTTATCCCGAACAAAAGGGTTTAGGGGTACAAAATCAAAACTGATAAAAGTAGCAAAAGAAGCAGCGCTGCATGCCGATGCTTACTCTTTTCATGGAAGAAAACTAAGAAAAAGGGACATCAGGGGACTATGGATAATTAGGATTGGCGAGGCGTCAAAAAAAGAAGGCGTCTCTTACAGCAGGTTTATGAGCGGACTGAAAAAATCCAAAATAGAATTAGACAGAAAAATACTCGCAGATTTAGTAGTTAACGACCCTCAAACCTTTCAGAAAATCGTAAAGACCGCAAAATAACAATCCTCTTTTTATATTCATTGAATAGTGAAAAAAGCCTCGGGTTATGGTATTCTAAGACATATGGAAGAAGAACTAATAAGTATTAAAAATGCCGCTCTTTCTTTTATTTTAGAAGCCGAAGATTTAAAGTCACTGGAAGAAACCAAACTCCAATTCTTGGGTAAAAGCGGAAAATTAACTCAAACAATAAAAGATATAACAAAAATTCCTCCCGAAAAAAGAAAAGAATTCGGAATGCTGGCAAACGAAGTAAAACAGACTATAGAAGACGCAATTGCACAAAGACAGGAAAACTTAAAACAGAAATCTGAAAAAATCCTAAGACAAAAAATAGATGTTACAAACCCGGGAATTAAACCGCCCCTGGGCCACGAACATCTGGTAACGCAGGCTATTGAAGAAATCAGCGGTATTTTTGAAAAAATAGGTTTTACCAGGTTAAGGTACCCGGAAGTTGAATGGGACTGGTATGCTTTTGAAGCCTTAAACTTTCCCCAAAACCATCCGGCAAGAGACGACTGGGAAACTTTTTTTATAAAAGCCGAAAAAGATGCAAAAAAAGGCCCAATGGTTTTAACCCCCCATACATCGTCGGGGCAGATAAGGGAAATTGAAAAGAATCTTGCAAAGGAAAATAAAGATAAAAACTTATCTATTAGAATGCTTAATGTTGCCAAATGCTACAGGAGACAATCCGACGTTTCCCATACCCCAATGTTTCATCAGTTTGAGACACTGGTAATCGATAAAGATATTTCAATTTCGCATTTAAAAGGGGTTTTGGATTACTTTGCAAAATCATATTTCGGTAAAAACAGAAAAACAAGGATAAGGCCTTACCATTTCCAGTTTACCGAACCGTCTTTTGAAGTTGACGTTACATGCGGAGTGTGCTTAGGCCGCGGCTGCAGACTCTGTAAGGAAGGATGGCTTGAAATGGGAGGAGCGGGAATGGTCCATCCTAATGTTTTAAGAACGGGCGGGATAGACCCGGAAAAATATACCGGCTTTGCTTCCGGTTGGGGAGTGGAAAGAGTCCTTATGATGAGGGAAGGATTGGAGATAGACGACTTAAGGCTTTTGTATTCCAATAACCTTGATTTTTTAGAACAGTTCTGAACGGATGACTTATGATTTACGATATAAGATTTATGAATAACGTTCTTTATCAAAATTCGAAGAATTTTGAAGAGGAGAAGCCGGCAAAAAGCCAAACTCCGAACGAAGAGAGGAGGAAGGCGCGAAGCCGAGCTTAGACGAATGAATATAAAAATAATTGACAGCTGGCTAAGAGATTATCTTAAAACAAATGCAACCGTGCAGAAGATAGAGCAAATTCTGTCCGAGACTAGCGTCTCGGTGGAAAGACTGGAAAAAATTAAAGACGATTATATATATGACATAGAAGTAACTACCAACAGGCCTGATTTGATGTCTGTAATAGGAATTGCAAGGGAAGCATCTACCGTTTTAAAACATAATGGAATAGACGCAGAATTTATACCTTTAAAATTACAGGAACCGCAAGTCCCGAAAACAAACCTGATAGAAATACACAATGACCCAAAACTTGTCAACAGAATTTGTGCGGTTGTAATGGAAGTCAAAGCAAAAAACTCCCCGGAATATCTTAAAACACGTTTGGAAAATTCGGATATAAGAAGCCTTAATAATTTAATCGATATAACAAATTACGTAATGCGCACAACCGGGCACCCTGCCCATGTTTTTGATTTTGACAGGCTTAATACGAAAAGTCTGACAATAAGAGAAGGGAAAGCAGGAGAAAAAATAAAAACGCTGGATAATAAAGAACATACCCTTTTAGGGGGAGAAATAGTCGCAGTAAACGATAAAAACAATATCGTTGACCTTTTGGGAATAATGGGACTGGAAAACAGTGTCGTAACCGAAAACACCAAACGCATTCTTTTTTTCATAGACAACAACGAAAAAACACACATAAGAAAGGCTTCTATGTCCTTAGGCATAAGAACGGAAGCGGCTGTGTTAAACGAAAAAGGGCCCGACAGCGAACTGGCATATAAAGCGCTCTTATACGGAATAAAATTGTACGGACAATTAGCCGAAGGGAAAATATTGTCCGGTATTATTGACATATATCCCAATAAACCAAGCGAAAAAACAATTACGGTACTGCAAAATAAAATAAACAAAATAATAGGCGTGGAAATTCCGATAAAGACATCTTCGGATATACTTAAAGGCTTAGGTTTTGAAAATACAATAGACGGCAATTACCTTAAAATAAAAATACCTTCGTTTAGAAGAGAAGATGTTGAAATAGGGGAAGATATAGTAGAAGAAATCGCAAGAATTTACGGTTATGGAAACATTCCAAGCTTAATACCTCCTCTTTCTTCAAACCAAACGACCCAACCTTTTATAAATGAATTTTACTGGGAAAAACGGACGAAGGATGCCTTAAAGTACTGGGGGTTTACAGAAATGTATACATACTCCATGGTGTCGGAAGACCTGCTTGAAGGCCCGGAAAACGAGTCGGTCGAAATCCAAAATCCGCTTTCCGAAGAATTTGTATATATGAGACTAACTCTTGTACCTAGTCTTCTAAAAGTGGTGTCCGAAAATAAAAAAAGGCAGGAAATAAAAATTTTCGAGCTGTCAAAAGTGTATTTTAAAAAAGAAAATGACCTGCCAAAAGAAAATTTAATGCTTGCGGGAATAATAAAAAAGCCCAATGCGTCTTTTTATGAAGCAAAGGGAATCATAGAACAATTATTAGCGGACTTAGGCATAAAAGACTTACACTTTAAGGAATCCCAAAAAGGGGGGTTGGGTGCATCCATATACCTGGATAAAGAATATCTTGGCGAGATAGAGGTATTAAATACAGACCTGGTTGATTTTGAAATAAGCTTTGAAACAATACTAAAACATGCAAGCCTAAAAAAAGAATATAAGAAATTAACTAAATATCCTCCTGTTATCGAAGATATATCTGTCATAACAGAAGAAGGAATTAAAACCGAAGACATAATCCGGGACATAAAAAACCAAAGCCCGCTTATTACCGATGTTTTTCTATTTGACAGATTCCAGAATTCAAGGTCTTTCCGCATTACATACCAAGACCCGGAAAAAAATCTAACAACGGAAGAAATCTCGTCGGTAAGGAAAAAAATAATTTCCTCGTTGGAAAATAAATTCAAAGCCACAATAAAATAACCCTACGGAGTAGGAATAACAGAAGGAAGAGGACTTAAGGTCGCGCTTGGTGTTTGCGTAGGCGCCGGAGTTGGCGTTGGGTTATTGTTTGAACCGCCGGAATACTGGTAATCGGAAGTATCTGTTGGCGGATAATATTCGGGATGGTCCGCCGCATAAGTTTGTTTTATCCATGCATTTATACCGTCCTGCCACCTATTTTTGCCGTCTGTTGAAATAGGGTCGTTCATTTTAAATACAATGAAATCCTTAGTATCATAATCTCCCGCATTTATTTCTGCCTGATTTGCAAGTTTTCCGCCCTGATGTTTGGATATCTTAAGTTTTTGGTAAATTGCCGAAGGTCCCGTAGGCTGAGTGCCCTGTATAAAATACTCACTTCTGGTAGGCTGTCCGGGTACCGGAAGACCTCCTCCAAATGCGTCTATCTGCATTGCCAAGACATCGTCCGGTTTTTGCGGCGGCTCGTCCGGTTTTCCCTTTAAAACCGAACTCATTATTTTATTCCATATAGGAGCGGCACCGGTTATACCGGATGAAACTTTGCTCATAGGAGAATTGTCGTTATTTCCAACCCATACGCCTACTACATACGAAGGAGTGTAACCCATTGTCCAGTTATCCCTTATATCATTTGTTGTTCCGGTTTTTACGGAAACACTGGGGTGCCCGGCAACAACAAGCTGTGAATAAGGCCCGAATTCCATTGTCCTTGCGTTGTTATCCAAAAGGATATGGGAAATTATAAAAGATATTTCCTGGGACAATTCCCTCTGGGGCGAAGGGGGATTATATTTATACAAAACTTTCCCATGGGAATCGTCAACTTCGGAAATTGAATACAAAGGCTGTTTAAGCCCTCCATTTGCAAAAACGCTGTATGCCTGCATTTCGTCTATAAGCCTTACGTCCCTTCCTCCCAAAACAAGAGAGTATCCGACGTCATTCATATTTGCGTCGGTCGGCTGCCAATTTGAAATCCCCATGTCATATGCTTTTTGCATTACGTTTTTTATTCCTACCATAGCCAGCATTTCAACTGCCGGTACATTTATTGAATTTGCCAAAGCAAACCTAACTTGTATTGGCCCCCTGTATTTTCCGTCATAGTTAACCGGTATATAATCTTTTTCGCTGTCTGTTGCTTTAAAATTTATGGGCACATCCATTAACAAAGTCGAGGCAGTATATCCTCTTGAAAGCCCGACCGCGTATGTAATCGGCTTTAGGGAAGAACCGGGCTGCCTGGACGCTAAGGCAGCATTAAAATTACCGTCGTTTTTTGTGTCAAAATAGTCTTTGCTTCCGACCATTGCCAAAATTTCTCCTGTTTTAGGATTAGATACCATAGCAGCTCCATTTCCCACCTTCAGGGTCTTATCTTTATCTATCTCTGTTTTTACAATATCCTCGGCATTTTTTTCGATGTTGTAATCAAGAGTTGTTTTAACCTGAAGGCCCCCTCTTTCAACCATCTGTTCTCCAAATTGGTCAACAAGCTGCTGTTTAATATAAAAGACAAAATGGGGTGCCTTTATCCCTGCCGTATTTTGTGTAAACTGCATAAATTTAATTTCTTTAATAGCCGCGTCCGCCTGGGCCTGGGTTATATGATTGTCCCTGACCATAGCATCCAAAACTTCCTGTGAGCGCTCTATATAATATTTGTTGCCGCTAAAAGGCGAGTAGGCAGTAGGGCTTTGAGGCAATCCGGCGAGTAAAGCACTCTGGGCCAGATCCAAATCCTTAACATTTTTATTAAAAAAGGTTTCCGAAGCCGCTTCTACCCCGACGGCAGAACCCCCATAAGGCACGTCGTTTAGGTACATTTCCAGTATCTGGTCTTTTGAGTATTTTTTATCTACCTGTATTGAAAGCATCAATTCCTTTATTTTTCTGGGTATCGTCTGCTGGGAAGTCAAAAGAACATTTTTTACAAGCTGCTGGGTAAGAGTAGAACCCCCTGAGAGCTGGCGGTATAAAATTAGGTTTCTGACTGCCCTTAAATACCCTGTTATGGAAAAACCCTGGTTATTGTAAAAATTCCTATCCTCTATAGATACTGTTGCCTGCTGCAGGTATTTGGGGATATTATTCAGGTTTTCGTAGATTCTATTCTGGTCCTGATAAACAGAGTAAAGTAAAACCCCGTTTCTGTCATAAATTCTTGTTGAATCCGACTGCTGAGCCTCTACAAGTTTTCCCGGAGCGGGTAAATCCCTGCCGTACCATATAAACAAAACAGTCATCAGGATTATAAGACCAATCAGTCCGAAAAACCCGTATTTGGTAATTTTACTTATAAGAACCATCCTGGAGGCATTTAAGGAGTATCTTTGACGTCTGCTTCTTCTGTGTCCGTAATCCAGCATAACCATTAGTATATCAAATTTACGCCTATTCACAAACATATAGCCTTGCCGCAGGCAGGTGTGCTATACTCGCCTTAATGGACAAGATTGATGAAATTCTGACCCGGGCAACAGCAAATATCATTCCCGGCAAATCCGAACTGGAAAAACTTCTTAACTCGGGAAAAAAATTAAATGTTTACTTAGGCATTGACCCGACTTCAACAAAAATACATTTGGGGCATACAGTCGGCCTTAGAAAACTACAGCAATTCGCGGCTCTTGGCCATAACGTTACTTTTGTAATAGGGGATTTTACCGCACTAATAGGGGATACCTCCGATAAAGATTCGGAAAGGCCAAGCCTCAGCAAGGAAGAAATTGAGGAAAATTTTAAAACATATAAAAAACAGGCGGAAAAAGTACTGGATTTTTCAAAAGTAAAAATCAGATACAACAGTGAATGGCTTAAAAAACTTTCTTTTGAAGATATCGTTAAGCTTACACAGCATTTTTCGGCAGGGGATTTTACCAGCAGGGAACTGGTTAGGAAAAGGCTGAATGAAGGAAAAAAAGTAGGATTACACGAGTTTTTATATCCCGTAATGCAGGGATATGACAGTTATTTTATGGATACCGATATCCAAGTAGGCGGAACAGACCAAACCTTTAATATGCAGGCCGGGAGGACTCTCCAAAATGATTTAAGGCATAAAGAGTCGTTTGTACTGACAACACCCATCCTGGAGGGCCCTGACGGCCGTAAAATGAGTAAATCCTGGGGAAACGCTATATGGCTTGAAGACAAACCAAACGACATCTACGCAAAGGTAATGGCCGTAGAAGACAATTTAATAATCACTTATTTTACGCTCGTTACAAATGTTTTGTCATCAGGCATAAAGGAATACGAAGAAAGGCTAAAAACCGAAAATCCCATTAATATAAAAAAAGAATTAGCCTTTGAAATAGTAAAAGAACTTCACGGACAAAAAGAGGCAGAAGAGGCCCAGAAAGAATTTGAGAGCAGAGTTCAAAATAAAGAAATGCCTGAAGAGAAAGAAAAGGTTGAGTTCGATAGGATTTTTACAACAGAAGAAGCATTAGTAAAAGCAGGCTTAGTTAAAAGCAAATCGGAGGTAAAAAGACTTATCGAGCAAGGAGGAATTACTCTTAACAATAAGACAGTTAGCGATCCAGGTTCAAAAATTGAAAACGGAACGCTAAAAATAGGGAAAAGAAGATATATCGAAATTGTGATAAAATAAGTTTATGGAAACGTTTAGAAAACATCAATGGATTTGGAAAGTAGTCGTAGCAGTGGCGTCAATAGCCTTAGTAGCATCTTCCGTATTAGCCTTCCTTCCCGCACCGCGATAAAATTATATGAACTTACAAACACCAATCAGAGAGGCCTCCAGGCCTTACAAAATGTATGCAGGAAGACTTGAAAAACTTGGGATAACAACTGTAGGAGATTTTTTATACCATATCCCTTTTAGATATGACGACTATTCTTTAATTTCAAAAATAGGCCGGGTTCAGGCAGGGGAAAAAATTACGGTAAGGGGGGAAATTACCGATATAAAAAATGAATATACCAGAAACCGCAAAAGGCTCCAAAAAGCAAAGATAGCCGATGAAACGGGAGAAATAAACGTTATCTGGTTTAACCAACCCTTTATACTAAACACAATTAAAAAGGGGGACAATGTTTCCCTGTCGGGAAAAGCGGATTTTTTCGGAAATAAACTTACCCTTACATCCCCCGACTACGAAGTAATATTTGGAAACGAAACAATACATACGGGAAGGCTTGTCCCTGTTTACCCGGAAACAAGAGGCGTGTCTTCAAAATGGCTAAGGCGCCAGGTTTACAAAATATTAAACGAGGAAAAAGAAAACTTGAAGGAATTCCTTCCCGAAGAAATCATTAAAAGGGAGGGGCTAATGGATTTTAAGAAAGCCCTGGCAGAGATTCATTTTCCGGACTCAATAGAGCTGGCTAAACAAGCAAGAGAAAGGCTGGCTTTTGACGAACTGTTTTTGCTTCAGCTCTCTACCCTTGAAAAAAGGAAAAAATGGGAGAGTGTGGGGCCCGGAATTAAGTTTCGACTTGAAAAATTTAATAAAAATATACAGGACTTTTTAGATTCCCTTCCGTTTGAGCTCACCAACGCACAGAAAAGAGCTGTAAAAGAAATTTTTGCGGATTTGGAGGGAGAAAAACCGATGAATAGATTATTGGAAGGAGAAGTGGGAAGCGGAAAAACGGTTGTATCCGCTATTGCTATGTATCTGGCGTTTTTAAACGGGTACCAGTCTGTACTTATGGCTCCTACCGAAATACTTGTGCAGCAGCACTACTCAACAATCTCAAACCTGTTATTGCCATTTGGACTCAAAGTCGGCTTAGTAACGGGCAATATTAAACAAAAAGAAGAGTTCGACATATTGGTCGGAACTCATGCTGTACTTTCGGAAAAAATTAAATTTAATAATCTTTCCCTGGTAATTATAGACGAACAGCAAAGGTTTGGCGTAGAACAAAGGACAGCTATACGAAACAAAGGAAAAAACCCTCACCTTTTAACTATGACCGCAACCCCAATTCCCAGAACCGTTGCCCTTACGATTTACGGCGATTTGGACCTTTCGCTTTTGGATGAAATGCCGGTTGGAAGGAAAAAAGTCAAAACATGGCTTGTTCCGCCTGAAAAAAGAGACGGAGCATATGCTTGGATAGAAAAAGAAATAAACGAAAATAAAACCCAAGCGTTTATAATCTGCCCTTTTATAGAAGAGTCGGAAAGCATGGTTACCGTAAAAGCGGCAACCAAAGAATTTGAAAAACTTAAAAGCATTTTTCCAAAACTTAATATCGGAATGCTTCACGGAAAAATGAAAGCGCCGGAAAAGGACAAAATATTAAACTCTTTTAAAAATAAAAAAATGGATATTTTAGTGGCCACCCCCGTTGTAGAAGTAGGGATAGATATTCCAAATGCTACTGTCATAATGATCGAGGCTTCCGACAGATTCGGCCTTGCCCAGCTTCATCAGCTAAGAGGAAGGGTAGGAAGAGGAGAAATGCAGTCTTACTGTCTCTTATTTACCGAAAGCAAAAACGAAAAGACGTTAATACGCCTAAAATCCATGGAGAATATATTCATCGGGGCAGAGCTTGCCGAACTTGACCTAAGGCTTAGGGGACCGGGGGAACTTGGCGGGACAATGCAGCATGGGAATGATTTATTAAAAATCGCGGATTTTTCCGACTTTACCTTAATTGAAAAAACTAAAAAAGAAGCGGAGAAAATATTTTACCGGCTGGATAAATACCCTGTGCTTACCCAAAAAATATCCGGGATAAACGTTAAAGAAGTGTCACCGGACTAAAAAGTATTGCAAGCAAAGCCGAAATAAAGTAAAATAGTAGACATGCCACAAGAACCAAAGAAAAGACATTCCAGGGCAAGACAAGGAAAAAGAAGGGCTGCAATAAAACTAACCGTCAGAGAAACGGTATTGTGTTCAAATTGCCAAACTCCTGTTTTGCCTCATACAATTTGCAGAAACTGCGGATTTTATAAAGGGAAAGAGGTAATCAATATGGCTAAGAAGAAAAAACCGGGTGAAGAAAAATCCGCTTCCGGCGGAACAGAAAACACGGCATGAAAAACCCTCTCGACCCGCGACATAAAAGGAGACAAAAATTAGTTGAGGACCTTTTTAAATTAGAGTTCCACAGGCAGAGAGTGTTGCCGGAAACCAAATTAATTATTTCGAATAAGGAATTAATAGATAAAAATATTGAAAAATCTGCTCCCGAATTTCCTATAGACAAAATTAACAGAGTTGATCTTGCAATATTAAGACTGGCGGTATATGAGCTTTTAATAGAAAAAAAACAGCCGCCGAAAGTAATAGTTGACGAAGCGGTCGAACTGGCAAAAGAATATGGAGGGGATACAAGCCCCTCTTTTATAAATGGTGTTCTGGGTAACATTATTGTATATGATAAATCTTCCTAAATTTAAAAATAAAGAGCTTTTTGAACAATCTTTTATACATAGGTCTTACTTAAACGAGACCAAAAAGAAAATTTCATCCAATGAAAGGCTGGAATTCTTGGGAGACAGCGTTATTTCTTTTGTTGTATCCCAATATCTATATTCAAAATACCCTAATTTCAATGAAGGAATACTGACTAACCTTAGATCCTTACTGGTAAATACCAAAAGCCTTGCCCAGGCAGCCAAAGATTTGGAGTTTGGAAACTTTCTTAAACTGTCCAAAGGCGAAGAAGAATCAAGGGGAAGACAAAATCAAAGCCTTTTGGCAGACAGTTTTGAAGCATTTGTCGGTGCTTTGTTTTTAGACAGCGGCATAGATGTAGTTAAGAAATTTCTCTCCGATGTTCTTCTGCCTAAGGCGGAACTCTACGTTAAAAACAAAACTTTTAAAGACCCTAAAAGTTTACTCCAGGAAAAAATCCAATCCCAGAAGCAAACTTCACCCGTTTATAAGGTAATAGGCGAACAGGGCCCCGCGCATGCAAAAGTCTTTACGGTAGGAGCTTATGTTAATAATGTTTTAATGGGGCAGGGAAACGGGAAGTCAAAACAGGAGGCGGAAGAAAGTGCCGCAAAAGAAGCACTAAACAACATTAAAGCAAAAACTCTTGAGAAGCAAACCAAATAATGGTAGAATAGTAGGATAGTAAATCGTTCATAGTTATTTACCATGAACTCTGAACAAATAATAAACTAAATAATATGTCAGTAGTAATAAGACTATCAAGAACAGGAAAAAGAGGCGAAAGAAAATTCCGTATAGTTGTCAAAGAAAAAAGGTCCAAAAGAGACGGAGAGGCAATAGAAACCTTGGGCTTTTTCGAAAAAGGCAAAAACGGAAAAAAACAAATCAATAAGGAAAGATACAAGTATTGGCTTTCCGTGGGGGCCAAAACAAGTCCTACCGTTTCTAAAATACTGGAGTAAAAATATGAAAGACGCCTTATCTTATATAATTACCTCTATTGTCGATGACCCTAAGCAAGTTGAAATTTCCGAGGAAGAAACCGAAGGGGTCATAAACTTTACAGTTACCGTTGCAAAAGAAGACATGGGAAAGATAATAGGCAAAAACGGTAAGGTTATTAAAGCTATAAGAAATGTAGTTAAGATCCCCGCGATAAAACAAGGAAAGAAAATATATATTTCCCTTGCAGAAAACCCGCAGCAGTAAGCCTAATCTGTTTTAACCGAAAAAGTATGAAGATTTCCATTCTTACACTTTTCCCCGAAATGTTTAAGGGCCCATTTGACCACTCCATTATAAATAGGGCAAAAGAAAATAAAATTGCCGAAATAAATTTTATAAATTTTAGGGACTTTGGAATAGGCAGGCATAAGCTGGTTGACGACACCCCCTACGGCGGGGGAAAAGGAATGGTACTAAGGGTTGACGTTTTGGAAGAGGCAATTGAAAAAACCAGAGACAAAAGACTTAAAAAAAACGGGGAAAAAGTAATACTTCTTGGAGCGCACGGTAAAACATTTAATCAAAAAAAGGCCAGAGAATTTTCAAAATTGAAACACCTGATAATTATCTGCGGACATTACGAAGGTTTTGACGAAAGGATAAAATCTTTTATAGACGAAGAAGTATCCATCGGCGATTTTATTCTAACCGGAGGAGAAATACCCGCTATGCTTATAACCGACAGCATCATAAGGCTTATAAAAGGCGCTATAAGCCAAGATTCTGCCAAATTCGAATCTTTCTCCCCATACCTTGAATATCCCCAGTACACAAAGCCCCAGGAATATAAAAATTTGAAAGTTCCCGAAATTCTCCTTTCGGGAAACCATAAAAAAATAGACGAGTGGAGAAAAGAAGAATCATTGAAAATAACTAAAAAATTAAGGCCCGACCTTATTGAAAACCGCCGGAAGCGCTAGAAGTAGCGGCAGGAACCTGCGGCTGCGGAGCCGGAGTGGAAACCGGAGCTGCGGGAGCTATTGGAGCTTGGGCATTTCCTCCGGCATTATTCCACGAAGAAAGATTTGTAATCGTAGCAAGACCCTGGGGGGAAACTATTGTTACGGGAACATTGTCATTAAAACCAAGCGGAGGAAAAGGCCTAAAATAGAAATAGGCCGTAACTTCGGACGTAGCACTGCTTACCCTAACACTTGTAACCTCCGATAAGGGAGCAGTCTTATAAAGCTCTGTTATAAATCCTGTTACACCGTTAATTCCTCCGTTTATCGTTAAAACAAGCTTAAGATAAGGGAAAGAAACCGCTCCCGGCTCTTGAGGCTTGGTAATATCTCCTACCTGAAACTGATAATCTCCTAAAGATACTCCGGACCTGTTTGCGGCAATAGAAACGGCAGTCAGTATCCCTGCAAAATCTTTTCCGGGAGGAAGAGCGGTGGAAACAATCTGAAGCTGTGTATTTAGCTGAGTTTCGTCAAGGTTTGATAATAAATTCAGGTTATTCCTTAAAATTGCAAGCTTATTTGCTTCAACCTTTGCCTGCTGCTGTGCACTTAGCAAATTTTGGAACTGGGGAATAATCACAAAAATAAATAAGAAAGCACAAACCGCGATTACTCCGGCCGGCAGCAAATACTGCTTATACTTTACGTATAAGAATTTCATCATTGCCGAATCTATGTTAACTTTTTTATTCGTGTTCATAATAATGTTGCGCTTAATGACAAAGAATAACTGCCGCTTTTTTCGTTAACGGTTAAACTTTCTATAAAAATTTTACTTACTACTTTTTGCTTTTGCGAAAGGGATATAACGTTATTAAGAAAAGTATCAATCGACTGAAGAGAATTTGAACTAACTATCAAAACCACATTATCTTTATTTATTTCAAGATCCGTAGTACTTACCCCCGCGGGCATTTGCTGCCTTATTGTAGCAATTGCATTTGTATAATTTTTCCTTTTTTGAAGAATATTTGTAATATCCGTTAATCTATTGTTAATAATGGCAAGTTCCGCAGATTTTTTATGGAGAAAGGAAATACTGTTAAGCGTTGAATCCTGGTCTTTCTTAATAGAAGAAAGTGAAAGGGAGCTATAAAGAATAAAAATAAGAATCGAAGACAACGCAACAACCGTAAGGGAGACTACCGCAGTTACCCTTATCATTTTCAGTCTCTTTTTTTCATTTAAAGACGTTGATTCCTGACTTGATACAAGATTTATGTCATTATTCATAATCTCTCATTGCCAAACCTACCGCTATTGTATAATCGGACGCGTTGTCTAAAACTTCTTTAGGAATAGTTTGCGAGGCAAGCACTTTCCAGGGGTTTGCAATTGCAGTTTCTATCCCCGCATTATTTGCAAAATAAATATCAATCCCCGGAAGCTTAGCTGTCCCTCCGGACAAAAGGATCTGCCTGACAGGGCCTTCGTCTTTATATTTTTGTGCATAAAAAGCCAGAGATTTCTTAGCTTCGATTAAAATTGAATTGAGTATTGGTTCTGTTGCCTGGCCTATTTTCCCTCCTAAGCTTTTTCCCGAAACACCGTAAACCTTTTTATATTCTTCCGCCTGCTGCGGGGTTAGGCCAAAATCGGTTGCTATTGCCCGGTTTACAGCGGCTCCTCCTACGGACATAGAATATGTAAATACCATTATCCCGTTTCTGACAATCGCAAACGAAGTGCTTATTGCACCGATATTTATTATAAGAGTCGGGGGAAAATTTTCACCCAATATTAAAGGCCGGATAGTCGATAATATTTCCGTTTCCATGGAATTAATTGTAAAACCGGCCATAGATATTATTTTCTGGTATTTTCTTATAAGCATTGTTGGGGCGCCGACCATTAAAATTTGCATCTTATCCTGCGCGGTAGGATGTTCGGGCCTTTTTAAAACATTCCAGGTAAGGGTAATATTTGTAAGCGGAACGGGAATGTATTGTTCTGCTTCCCAGTAGATAGCGGAAGCAAGCTCCCTGTCGGACAAAACAGGCATTTCCAAAACCTTTGTATAGACCTGGTTTTCTGCCAAAGCAACATTAACATACTTGGTATTAATATTTGCATCCGTTACCGCTTTTTTTATAGACTGGGCCATTTCTTCTTCGTCAAGGGGAGATTCCGACAGCATACCCTTAGGCGGAGCAGGCGCTATAATAGCCGATTTAAAGATATAGCTTCCTTTTTGCCCCTCCAAAAACACAATTTTTATCGTCGTGGCACCGATATCCAGGCCAAAGGGTTTTTTATTCATTTTTAACTAGGGTGAAAAAAGATTGTAAAGAAAATATTCGGAGGGCACTTCCGGATATCCCTGGAAGACATTAACCTTACGCGCCGTGGACCCGGCAGTTCCTACAGATGTTATTACCGACCCCTGGGAAGGAAAAGCGGCAGTTCCTATTAATGCCGCAGGCGTATTTGCATAAACAGGAATTATCCTTGCAATCAATCCGTTGGTTACGGGAATTGTCTGGCTTTGATAATAAAATGTCTTTCCCGCCACTGTTGATTGCCCGGGACTAATGTACGTAAAATGATTTCCCGTACTTCTTGTCTGGCAGGGGTCAAACGCGTATCTTTGGATAGACGGAGCTGTTCTGGTTCCGGAAATAAGCACAACTTCCAGCGCGGCATTGTTGCAGGCTCCCGAAGCATCTCCCCAATAAACGGTAAAAGTGCCATTCCACGGATTTTGGTAAAGCGAGGCAGAATCGCTTGAATAGGGAGTAAGCCACAAATCAATTCCGTCATCCTGTGAAATAGGGTTTCCTCCGTTAAGAATAAATGTCGTTCCCGAGATTTGGGTTAAAGTGGTAGTAAAACCAGAGTCTTGGGAAAAATTGGAATTTGCAATGGATGCATTGGATTTTATTGCCTGTTCTACTCCGGCTTCTGCAGCGGAGAGGGCTTTTTGTGAATTTACCTGGTCTGTGGAATTTTTAAAACTGGTAATACTTCTCGAAGCTATTGATAAACCTACGGTAAGTGCTATAACCATTACCAAAACTACAATTAGTAAAGATTGACCTTTTTGTGATTTTAGCTTGTTTAAAAAGCTATTTTTTATCATATTTAAGGTATCAAATATAGAGTAGCAATCATTTATACCTCTGTCAAGCTGTCGGATTATAATTTAGCCGGCGGGCTTAAAATTTTATTAGAATCCGTTGTTTCTTATTGTAACCGACGTTGAAAAAGGTATAGTCGCATTTTTTTCGCTGATAAAAGTGCTTGACGAGGATGAAATTTGGGATAAGGTAAAGTTTATGCCTATTGTAGGCGGTTCGGTAAGGGTGTGACCAGTACAGGTAAAATAACATTTTGTAGGATCAACGGAAACCGTTGAAGTGTCTATCAGGGAAGAAGAATTTGAAGCAATTGTGTACGGGTTTCCCGAACATGAAAACACAGTTTGCCCTCCGTCAAATGAAGTTATTTTAACGTAATAAAACTGTTGCGGGGTAGGGGTAGGTAAGGGGGAAGGAGAACCCGATGGCAGGGGAGTAGGAGCAGGAACACAGACAGTGGTATAAGTAACACCGTCCGTACTTACACCGTTAAAAGCTTGGGCAAAGGTTAACATTTTTGAAATTTGGATAATCGCGTAGTTTCCATTTTCCCTTACGTTATTCAAAACAGTTGACTTATTCGAACCCCTTAACGAGGACACGATAATCCCCGTAACGATCATGCCTACGACGACCATAATAACTATAACCGTTAAAAGCTCTACTAACGTATAGCCTTTTTGCGGATTCTTAATCCTTAATCCTAAATTCTTAATTTTCATTATGGTGTATTAAAAATAGTACCGTTAAGATTTGCAAAACAGGATTTTAAGCCGACATTATGGCAAAATTGGTTATTTTTATCCGTACATTTGCTGTCCGACCAGGAGACAGTTACGACCGTTAAAGCGCTTCCGCTGCAGGAAGGGGAATTCTGTGTTATATCTACTTCTCTTACAAATATCCCGTAATTTTGGCCGCAGGAATTAGAAACAGGGTCAACGGTTCTTAAAAGAGTCGTGCCCCCGTCCATACAATACCGCCCTGCAGTATAGGAGGAAAATAAATTCCAGTTGGATAAACTGGTCTGGCGCATTACCTCCATTGCTTCCTGGGCATACTGGCTGGCAATGTTTTGGTTTTTGGTGTATTGGACGTTGTTTAAGGCGGAAATAACAGTTATCGTTATTGCAGATACGACCAAAACGGCCGCACCCAAGGCAACAAGTGCTTCAAGTAAACTTTGTCCCTTTTCTTTATTTTTATCTAATATTTCCATTATTATCTATTGTTATTGTAAGTGTTTTACTATAGCCGGTAAGCACAATTTTTGTGTTTCCGCCCGTAGCTCCGCTTGAGATTACAGGGTAGAAAATACTGCTTGCTGTGGTCTGTGAACTGAAAGTAATATTAGCCGGCAGCGTTGTTGTCTGGATACTGTGGGTGCCAAGACAGATAACGCTTAGAGTATAGGAATTATTAAGGGTATTTATATCTACCTGATAGCCGTTTAGCACCTGTCCCGAGCACACGGCAGGCACAACCTGCGAAAGAGCGCGTGACCTTGCCAGCGTTATTGTATTTTCCAGATCAGACCCTGCCTGCACCAAAGTTTGATTCCTGCTGTAGCTAACAAACGATGCTATCCCCATTGTCGAAAGGATGGCGATAACCGTAAAAACTACAATTAATTCCAAAAGAGTGAAGCCATCGGAAGATTTACGTTTTATGATTGATAATTCATGAATTTTATTATGTAGGCAGTCAACCATAAATATTATTTTATTAAGGGTTTTTTACCGTGTAAGACCAGTTTGTGGTTCCGGTGCATGGGGCTATGTTTGAAGTATCTTTTTGGTTATCGTTAAGGTTTTCAAGACAGGCTATTATTGAATAGGTTGTGCCGTCCGAAGAAAATGTGTAACTTCCGCCCAAGGGGTCGCACGGGATTGTCTGCATATACGTTGTGCCGTTTAAGGCCAAGGATGTCGTATTGCAAGCGGGAAGGGAAGTAGGATAACTTCCCTGGTCGGACCTGTAAAGCTCCATTGCCGACTGAATCTGGCGTAAATCCGATTTTCTCTGTGCGTCCCTTGCCCTTTGCCTTACGCCTACAAAATTGACCATAAGAAGCGTAGCCAAAACACCTATAATCGCAATTACAATTAAAAGTTCTATTAAAGTAAAACCCTTACCCGAATTTTTAACTTTAAATTTTAAATTTTTAATTTGCTTCATGGTGTCACATTAGGACTTGTTACTGCAAAATTGCAGGGCCCGCCGCAGGAATTTGCAGTTATCCCGTTTGCTGCGATGCTCGGACACTCGTTGTTAACCAGATTCTTACAAATCTGCGGGTCGGACGTACCTCTATCAAGCGTAGCATAAAGATAATAAGATTGTCCAGTTGAATAGTAAACATAATTGTCGGAAGAAACAGGGTCTTTAGGAAGTAAATTCATATATGGCTGCCATTGGGTTCCCCAATCCGCAGTTGTCAAATCAAGCCTTACAATTCTGTAAAGAGGGGGGGTAACCGCAGAGTAAGACGGATATTTTCCGTTGTCCTGATAATAGGTTTCAAGGGCCCTTTGGATTTGGGCCAAATCCGATTTTCTTCTTGAATCGTTTGCTTTTTGAAACTGGGCAAAGGGATTAAGCGCAACTATAGATCCTACAGCAAGAACAGAAAGAATCCCTATAACAACAATAAGCTCCACAAGCGTAAAACCTTTTTCTTTATTTGAAATTTGAAATTTGAAATTTGAAATTTTATTCATTATTGTGTACATAAACTGCCGCTGCAGGTTGTTGTTCCGGGCCCAGAGTAACAAGTTAAAGTACCGCCATATATCGTACACTGGCTTTGAACTACACTGTTACAGTGCCCGCTTGATACTGCATAATAATTAGGATTGCAGTTAAAAGGCGCAGGTGTGGGCGTAGGGGTAGGAGTCGGAGTCGGAACGGGCGTAGGAGTAGGGCTTGACGTAGGCGAGGGCGTAGGAGTAGGGCTTGACGTAGGCGAAGATGACGGAGTAGAAGAACCGGTAGGCAAAGGAGTAGAAGAACCGATAACGGGGTTTGGTAGAGGATTTGCAGCTATATAAGAACAATTTACGTTTCCCGATACAACGCAATAGTTGTAGCCCAAAGCCTGGTAATTTGTAGGTAAGCAATTTGAAAGCTGGGACAAAGCGCAGGAAGTCTGGAGGCTTGCGGTAGAGGACATTTTTGCAAAAAGGACGTTCCACTGCGGACAGCTGCTGCCGTCTGTTTCATATAAATAAGAAACCGCCCCCGAAGCAGGGTAATCCGGGTCCTGCGGAACCGTCTGGAGATAAACAGAAGAACCTTTGGTAAACGAACCTCCCATGGAAACAGAAGCCGGATAGCAGTTTACGTCGGAGAGGTAAGAATCCAAAGCACTTCTTATCTGCGTTAAATCATGCTGTCTTCTTGCGTCTTTTGCCTTATCGAGCTGTTTTATGGGGTTTAAAGTGACTATAGCCATGGTAATAAGGGTAGAAAGAATTACTACAACCACAAGAAGTTCTACTAGAGTAAACCCAAAAATACCATTATGCGGGTAACTATTAAATCCCCTAAAAAAAGGCTTATAATGCTTCCTGTTACTAAAAAGGGTCCAAAAGGAATTGTATCTTTTATGGATGCCTTTTTTCTCCATAGAATTAGTATGAGACCAATAAATGCTCCTGTCAAGAAAGCTAAATATAAAGAAATGATTATTTTAGGAAAGCCCAAAACCAACCCCAAAAGAAAAGCAAGTTTTACGTCTCCGAAGCCCATTCCTTTTCCTCCTGTAAAAAGAAACAGAATAAAGAAAAATAAAAATGAGCCGGCAGCGGAAATTAAATTCAAAATAAAAAACTGAGGATTAATGGCAAGGTATATAAAACTTATAAGAATTGCGGGAAGAACTATCTTATCGGATATTATCCCGTATTTTAAATCTTCCAAAAAAACAATTATAAAAGACCCTGTAATAAATAAATAATAGAGCAACGATATAATCTTAAGGTAAGGAGGATTTAAAAAAGACGTCTGAATCCCCGGATAAAAAATAAATATAAAAACCGCGGAAAATAAAATTCCGGTGATAATCTCCGACAAGGGATAATAATAGTTTATTCTTTTATGGCAGTACCTGCATTTTCCCCGCAGTATTAAAAAAGATAGAAGGGGAACAAGGTCTTCCCATTCCAGGTTTTTTTTGCAGAATTCACAATGCGACCTTCCTTTAACTATAGCTTCGCCGCTTTTCAGCCTGTCAGCTACAACATTAAAAAACGATCCGAAGAAAGTACCTATAAAAAACAGGAAAAGTACCGAAAGGTAGATTAAATTACTCATCCTTCTATATTCTTAATCGTCTTTGTTAAATCGTCAAGAAAATTAGATTTAAAAACTTTATTGTATTCATTTATGATAGTTTTTGCTTTTTTTTCATTCTTAAAACAGCTGATATAATTATAATACTGGAAAAAATAGGGGACCGGATTATATCTGTCCAGCTCTATGGCGGCATTCAGGTTCATCTGAGCCAACCCGCAATTATTCTCTTTTAGATAGTAATTTCCTATCGACTGAAAGGCTGCCGGATTACTGCCGTCCGCTTCCAGCGCTTTTTGGTAATATTCCGAAGCGGATACTTTGTCGCCATAGTGGTTAAGAAAATAATTCCCTGTTCTTACCAATGCATTAGAGTAAAACAGGGGAATGTCCGCAATCGTTAAGTTACCCATTACCAAAGTATCCGTTTTGGGAATATGAAAACTTTTCCATAATTTCCCCATTTGTTTTTTATACTCGGCGTTTGAGGGAAGGTCTCCTATAAAAAGCTTATTTGACAGCCCGTAAGGAACCCAATTTAACTGTTTTCCTTTTGTAGGTTCGATATCCGCTATGGAGAAAACCGGTGTTGTTTTTGCTATTTCCAAAGTAACATTAACGTTGGAATTTATTTTATTTTTCTCATTGGGATATTTTTTTAAGTAACTTTCCTGTTTGTCTTTGAAATATTTATTTTCCGTTACTCCGTTTATGTTTACCACCTGCACGTCAGGCCTGAAATTTTTACCGAAATGGACATACCACGTATTAAATAAAACAGTGTCTCCATTTAAAAATATCATAGAATTTTTCGGAAGGGGGCTAAGCAAATCGTAAGCTACATCATCTCCCGCTGTTAAACCGCTTAAATCCGTTTTTACGTAATTAAACCTGAAAAGCATCAGGGGAATTAAAATAAAAACACAGATTATAAGTGATGACAATATCTTTTTGGACAAAAATTTATCTAAAATAGTTTTTAAAAGTAGGAGTCCAAACGGAAAAAGCATTAAATAAACGATAAAGGAGAGAGTAATAAACCTTTCATAAACCCCTAAATTAAATGAATTTACAAACGGAAAACCGGAATAATAAACAAAAAACGGGCCCGATAATATAAAAGCCAAAAAAAGGGACAGGAGGAGTTTCCTATTATTTTTAAGAAGATGAATAAGTCCCAGGAAGATAACAAATGATGCCGGAATAGTTGCCTGGGTAATTATATTAAAAAAATAAATTTTAACGTCTATAATTCTTTGCTCAACTGAAGAACTTGCAAACGAGCCGATACTGAATGTACCGTAATCTTTTCTTAACACCAGGTGTAAAAATGAATCTAAATTATGTACGTGGTCCCAATTTATCGGTGGGTTATGAAAAGATGCTATCGGGATATAAATATAAGGAATTAGTCCTAAAGCTCCAAACAGAAAACTCAAGACGATATTTTTGGGCTTTTTGAAATCTTTTATAAGCCGGGGAAAAACCAGAACCAAAAGCGAAGGGAATATAAGAATAATCGTTTGGTGGTTAGTTAAAGAAAGCCCTGCTATAAAGGCAAGCAAAAAAAGATATTTTATATTTTTGCTTGAGGAATATACAACCGCTGTTAAAAAAAGCAAAAGTGCAAAAAAATTATTCAGGGCAAATACTTCCCCTATTTCATTGTAAAACCAGAAATAGTATGTAAAAGCCAAAAGAAGGGCCGATATTACACTTATGAGCCTGCTCTTTGTAAATTTTAGGGATAGGTAATAAAAAATTAATACCCCAAACGCTCCGGAGAAAGCGGAAATTAAGCCTATCATAAAAGCAGGGGATATAAAGTTTATCCTGGAAAGTAAAAATCCCAAAAAAGTAAAAAGAGGATAACCGGGAGCATGTGCGACACCCATTGTAGCCGCGGCATTTAGTAAATCTCCTACATCTCCTCCATAAGTTGCCCTTGAAAGGTTGTGTATATAAATTGCCAGAACGCCGATAAAAATAGTCAGAGGCAGAAGATTCTTTCTAATAAAAACCATTGGAGTGATTACTCAGAGCACCAATAGCATGTACCCGAAGTTGGATTTGGACACAGGGTTGTAGACAGTGCTGTAGCAAGGCTATTGTTTGTCGTATCGGATGCGTTCCTCTGAGACCTGGATTTAGGAGCATAACAGGCAGTCAAGTTTGTCGAAGTGCCTTTAACATATATCTGGTTAAGTATATTGGTAACCGATGTAAAGCTGGATTTAAGTTCTCCGTCGGTTATAAGAGCCTGGATACATCCGTTAGCCCCGAGAAGGTTGCTTAAATTTTCGCCTCCCGCGGTAACTGTTGCGGCAGATAGCACACAACTTGTTGCACTTGCATTCGCAGTATCATTCCAAGGCATTGCACTGTGAGTTGTATAATACCTTACATTTGCGTCTATATATTCAATTAAAGTATTTTTGGTATTTGCATCCTGGGCTTTATTCAGCTGTTCGAAAGGATCGATGGTTGCGATTAACGCTGCTGCCAAAACTCCTAAAATTCCGATGACGACCAAAAGTTCGATAAGGGTAAATCCTGAGGATTTTTTGAATAATTTCTTTAGCGCTTCAATGAGCTTTTTCATTGTATATATCAATATTAAACATATACCAAATACCTTGTCAATAGGCATTTTAGCCTTATTGTATGCTCGATATTAAACTGTAAATAGGCGTTATAACAGATATAATTAAAAACGCTACGCCGACACCCAAAACTACCATAATAAAAGGTTCCATAGCTGTTGTAAGGGCCTTAACCGTTCCATCTACTTCTCTTTCAAAATATTCCGACGCCCTTGTCAGTGAATCGTCAACTTTTCCCGTTTGCTCTCCTACTTTTACCAGCTGTATAAGAATCGGAGGAAACAGGGGATAAACAGACATCGCATCTCCTATGGTTACACCTTTTTCAACCTGTTTGGAAACATCTTTAATGGCGTTTCTGTAATGCACATTATTAGCCGTATCTGCGGTCTCTATAAGTGCATCAACAACCAGAGTCCCAGTACCAACTAAAAGTCCGAAAGTCCTTGCGAATTCGGCAAGTATTGTCTGCTGTATCAGTTTACCGAAAATCGGAAGCTTTAACATTATACTGTCTATAATAAGCTCGCCCTCTACGGTTTTCTTCCAGCGCCTGAAAAAGTAAAATCCGCCCACAACGGCCAATATTACAATAAACCAGAAGGAACTTATAAAATTAGAAATTCCAATTACTATTTGAGTAGGAAGAGGAAGCGGAACGTTAAGGTTTTGGTATAAAAGAGTAAGCTGCGGTATTACGAAAATCATCATAATAAACATAACTACAACCATCAAAATAATAACTATTACCGGATACATCAGGGCAGACCTTATAGTACCCCTTAGTTTTGTCTGTTTTTCCAGGTTGTCCGCAAGCCTCAAAAGCACTTTATCTAAAAGTCCGGAGGCTTCTCCCGCCTTTATTAAAGAAATATAAATAGGGGAAAATACATTTGGATATTTTGATATGGAAGAAGAAAGTGTTTTCCCCTCTTCAACGTCATTGATAATACTGTTTACTATTTCCACCATTGCAGGATTTTGCACCTGGTCTTTTAAAATTCCCAAGGCCTTCATAAGGGTTAATCCAGAAGCAAGCATCGAGGAAAGCTGTCTTGTAAAAAGAACCAAATCCGAGCTTTTTACCCTTTTAAGCATCGGAAAAGCTCTGGCAATAGGATTATCCTCTTCCTTGATTATGTGGATAGGGGTTAGTTCTTTGCTTCTTAAATACTGGGCCGCCTCGTTTATGTCACCGGCATCAATTACTCCCTGTTCCAGTTTTCCGTCTTTTGTCGCAGCTTTATAATGAAGTTTCATAAATTATCCTACAAGTCTAAGAAGATCATCGGGACGCAAAGCGTAACTCTTAGCCATCTCAAGACTTATGTTCCCCGACAAAACAAGAGACGCAAGAGAAGATTCAAGGGTTATCATTCCGCTGTCCTGGGAAGTTTGTATAATAGAATCAATAAGATGTGTTTTTCCCTCCCTTATTGTACTCGCGATTGCGGAAGTGCCCATTAAAACTTCTACCGCAGGCATTCTTCCCCCGTTAATTTCGGGCAGAAGCCTTTGGGAAACAACCCCTTTAAGCGTGGAGGCAAGCTGGACCCTTATTTGGCTTTGCTGGCTGGGAGGAAATGAATCTATAATCCTGTCTATTGTCTGGGCCGCGGAATTTGTATGAAGGGTGGAAAAAACCAAATGGCCGGTTTCGGCAATGGTAATTGCGGCGCTTATGGTTTCGGGGTCCCTCATTTCTCCGACCAGTACTACATCGGGGTCCTCCCGCAGGGCCGACCTTAAAGCCATCGACCATGAATGGCTGTCTATGTCCATTTCCCTTTGGGAAATAATACTTTTTCCCGCCGGATATACGTATTCAATAGGGTCTTCTATTGTCAATATATGCGTGGCCCGTTTTAAATTTATTTCATTTATTATCGAGGCAATTGTTGTTGATTTCCCGTGGCCGGTTGGGCCGGTAACCAATACAAAACCCTGTTTCATGTCCGCAAAATTATGAAGGACTTTGGGAAGATTAAGCTCTTCAAGAGTGCGGATGTTGGGCAGTAAAAACCTGAAAGCAGCGCTTAAAAAACCTCTCTGGTAATAAATGTTTGCCCTAAACCTTCCTAAATTTCCGTAATCTCCGCCTCCAAACCCGAATGAAAAATCCAATTCCTTATTGTTTATTACGTATTCTTTTTGCTGCGGGGTAAGAAGGGAAAATACAAGATTTTCAACCATTTCATGGGACAGGGCGGAATAACTTGTAAGATATCTAAGAGACCCGTCAATCCTAATAACGGGAGGGATTCCCGCCAAAAGATGTAAATCCGAAGCGTTGTTTTTTACAGTTAAATTTAACAGTTCATGTATATCCATATCCAAAAAATTTCTAATTTCTAATTTCTAATTTCTAATTTTATTTTAATACCTATATCCATATTAGAACATTAGTGCAATTAGAGCAATTAGATTAATTTTCATTATTCCTGTGCAACCCTAAGCACTTCTTCTACCGTTGTTATTCCCTGTAAAACTTTTAAATATCCGTCCTGTTTCATCGTAATCATTCCTTCGGAAGTAGCCTCTTTTTCGATTGTACTGCTGTCGGGATTTGATAATACCAGCTTTGTAATTTTATCCGTAATAGGAAGACACTCGAATATTCCTATTCTTCCCAAATATCCCGACAGACCGCACTGGTCACACCCTTTTCCTTTATATAGTTTGAGTTCGCCGTTTGCGGGCGGAAAAAGAGTCCCCAAGACATTTTTCATTTCGGTAACAATCTGGGGAAGGGGAGTATATGAAACTTTGCAGTTATTGCATATGGTCCTTACAATCCTTTGCCCTAAAATTGCAGTCATTGTTGAAGCAAGTAAAAATCTTTCCGCGCCCAAATCTACAAGACGGGGCAGAGCCCCTGCGGCATTGGAAGTATGAAGCGTGGAAAAAACCAAATGGCCGGTTAATGCGGCCTGGATCGCGAGCTCGGTTGTTTCGTTATCGCGGATTTCTCCAACCAGTATAATATTGGGATCCTGCCTTAAAAAGGCCCTAAGTCCGGTTGCAAAAGTAAGCCCGACCGCCGGGTTTATCTGCACCTGGTTTATTCCCGACATTTGGTACTCGACGGGGTCTTCCAGAGTCATAATATTTACCCTTGTAGTATTAAGCTTTTCCAAGACCGAATATAAGGTTGTAGTTTTACCCGAACCGGTAGGCCCGACTACTATAATAATACCGTGGGGTCTTAACATTGCCGTTTCCAGGTTTTTTAAGGAAGTGCCGGAAAGCCCCAGCTCCTGCAGGGTCGGAACCCCGCCGGATTTCCGAAGCAGCCTCATAACAATTTTCTCCCCGTAAACTGTGGGTAAGTCCGAAATACGAAGGTCAACCTCTTTATCCTCTACCCTAAAGTTAAAACGTCCGTCCTGGGGAGTCCTGTGTTCGTCTATTTTCATATCGGAAAGTATTTTAATCCTTGAAATTAAGGCTTCCTGCACGCTTTTAGGAAGGCTTAACCTGTCGTATAAAATTCCGTCAATCCTGTACCTTACCCTTACCCTGTCTTCCTGGGGTTCGATATGGACATCGGAAGACCTGCTGTTTACGGCATATTCCAGAATTGTCGAAACTATTTTGGCAACAGGCGCCTCTTTAATAATCTGGGCTATATCTTTGCTGTCAACCGTTTTTGTTTTGTTGAATTCTTCCGTTTCTTTTACGGCCTGTCCTACTTCTCCGATTATTTCCTGCCTGTATTGTTCGGATATTGCCCTGCTCACTTCGCTCGGGGCGGCCGCAAAAGTTTTAATTGTAAGACCTGTTTTTTGCTGTATAAAAGAAAGGGCGTCAAGGTCAACGGGGTTACTCATTGCAACCGAAAGTAACTTCATTTTATCGTCGTACATAAAAGGAATTAAAGAAAACCTTTCGGCAACCGCCCTTGATATATACTCCAAAGCCTGCGGGGAAAAAGAGGTATCCTCAAGGGAAATATACGGAATATTCAAGAGCTTTGCCTTTGCCTCGGCAAGTTTGGCTTCGGGAATAATGTTAAGGGACGTAATAAGAGAATCCTCCGAAATATTCTGGGTGGCACTTTTTACTTTTATGTCGTTGAATTGTTCCTGGGTAAGTAACTTCTCCGCGAGTAAAATATCGCTTAAAGTCTGATTCTTTATAGGAGTTTGAAAATCGCTGGGCATTACTATTATAGTAGGCTAAAATATGATATAAAGTCAATACAAAACTAAATTCTAAATACTAATATCTAAATCCTAAATAATGTTCAAAATTAAAAATTCAAAACGTTTAGGGTTTAGAATTTAAAAATTAGGATTTGCGACTGAAAGGAGATATGGACAGTTTTTTAATAACAGGGCCAATCCGGCAAACAAAAGACTACGCATTTGATTTTTTAAAAAAAGAAAAAATAGACAAAATAGATATAACCGTTGTCGAATCGGAAAAAGCAGTGGGAATTGCCCAGGTCAAAGAATTCCGGAAAAAAATTTATTTAAAGCCTTATAAAAGCGATAAAAAAGCGGTAATACTTAAGGCTGATACGGGGCTGACAACCGAAGCCCAAAATGCGCTTCTCAAAGTTTTGGAAGAACCGCCAGGCAATACGGTTATTGCAATTCTTATTGAATCTTTGGAAAATGTCCTTCCTACAATTATTTCAAGATGCAAAATAATATCTTTGGAAAAAGAAAAGGGAGAAAAAGATCTAAAGGAATTTGAAAATATTTTAACGTCTTTAAAAAACAGGGGAGTGGGGGAAAGGTTAAAACTGGCCCAGGATTATTCCAAAGACAGGGAAACTGCATTGGAATTTTTAAAAAATCTAATATTTGCATCGGAAAACTTACTAAAAAATGACAGCGGGCTTTCCCCGACGGTAAAATTACTCCAGGAAACTTATAAGGAAATTAAAAATACAAATACAAACCTGCGTCTTGTAATGGAACACCTGTTCCTTTCGATTTAGTGGGGAAGGCGGGGCAATTGGTCTGTTATAGCAAAGTTTGCTTTCGGGTCCTGGGCAAGCCTTGAAACAAGCCTTAGTTCTTCCAACCCTACCTTTATGGCAGGTTTTATAAGCTCGTCTTCTGCGGGTTCTTTTTTCTCGTCGGTATAGTGGATTGCCGCATAAGGGGCTGCTTCCTGGTCCATTGCAACAAAACCCCCTTTCTTAACAAGGGAAGTGCCGTTTACAAAATAACTTACCCTTTCGGAAATATCCCTGTCCAAATACCAGACACTAAACCTTACAAGATTTTGCCCGGGAGAAAAACCTTCTACAACCATGCGCTTGTCCCGGGAAAAGCTGTCCGTAATAAATCCCGTATCTCCAACGGGTAAATGCGAAAGCCTTTGGCGTACTGCTGTTGAAATTTTTCCCGCCAATTCGGCATATTCATGATTTTTTGTGTCTTTGGAGCGCGCTTTTTCCGTCATAGTCCGAGAATTATATACTGACAGGAGAGAATTTTCAAATACCGGAAGTTACTGCTTCTGTATGCTCTGGACCATCTGGTCCATTTGGGAAAGAATCTGCTGGTCGGGGTTAGTAGGCGCCATGTAAAGTATAGAGCCAAACGTTGTTACAAAAGAATACGAATTGGAGGCGTTTTTCTGGCAAATCGCATACTGGTCTTCGCCGTTTGGATAGGGGATTTTACTTTTGCTTCTTCTGTAAAAGTTAACGTCACCGCTATAAGACAGCGGAACAAAAGACGTATATTCCTGCGACATCGGTTCGGGACTTGGGCCCGGATAAGAACATCCTCCGTTTCCCATATTTGTCTGGTTTATCTGCAGTTGGTACTGTCCGTTTGTAATAGTTAATAAATCCTGATAATTGTTTGTCGTTTTTTCCTGCTGCCAGCCCAAAGGAATGCTGATTGTATATTTTGGAAAACTTCCGAAGCCTCCGGCTGTTACGGTCTGAGATGCCGCACCGGAAGGTACAGGTGTTGCGGGATTTAAACTTTGGACGGGAGAGTTTTGGACAGGAGCTGTACTTGCCTGGGTTTGGCCGGTTGTTGTCTGTCCCTGGGGTTTATTCAGTCTTATGCCAATATAAATTCCGCCTCCGACTAAAATGGCGAAGATTATTACTCCTAAGACTGCTTTTCCAAATACGGAAAAGAACCTTTCCATAAGCGGATTAAAGCAGAATGCGCGTCAAAAATCAATATAGTAATTTAGCAGAAGAAAAAATATTTTTTTTGTTATAATATCCCGATGGTAGAAAAAACAGCGGGGCAAAGGACAGCGGCCGAACATATAGAAAGGGCAAGAAAAATAGGCGAAAAAACTGCCGGAACGGCAGCTTCTCCCGATGAAAGGCCAATGTCTTTGTGGGAAGAAGCAAGAATGAAAGCCATTAACTCCGGGCGCCCGGCCCACACAAACGTCTTCGGATTTAAAATTTTTTAGCCCCTTAATTTGACAGACAATATTTTTGGTGGAATACTCTAAATAGATACAAAAAGGAGGTGATAACATTGAACAAAAAAATGCAGGAGTGTTTTACTCCTCATGCTTTGATGCACAGCCTTTTCGGACTGGGGCTCGGAATGCTTTTGGTAAGCCTGGTACCAAGTCTTTCAGTCTGGTGGTACGGAGTAGCGGTACTGGTTGTCGCAGTGGTTCTTGATTTTTTCAGGAAATAATTTAATTTATTTTTTGTAACGTAAGAATTTTTGCCTGGCATGTCCATGCCGGATGTTGAATTTATCTTTCCAGCGCAAAGTCCAGGCTTCAAGCAAATCATCGGCAATATCAATTTCCGTACGGGGATTATGCTCGTCTTCAACATAGACGCTCCCTCTTGCAATTAAATCATTTGCCGCCAATTCCAAATTTCTGACTCTTAATTTATCTTTCCCGCCGGTATAAAAATGGGCAACTTCCTCTCTTCCAAGGGCAAGCCTTGTCAAAGATGTTTCCAGATTAATTCTTTTAAGGTCGTCTTTTAGCACCTGTTTTTTTGTGGACGTAAATTCGGGGGAATGGGTTATCCACTCCAAATCATAAAGCCTTGTCCTGACTACTCTTTCCGCTATAAAAGAATGGAGTAAGATGGAGTCGGAATTGTTAAGGCCCAAAATATATACCAGTTGGCAGTCTTGCATAATATTGCGTGCCTCGGAAAGGCTTTCCAGCATTTCCCTTGTCGGATTCTGGGCATGCCTTCTTATTACGTCTTCCAGTGTGTATATGGGCGCCGGTCCTATTGTCTCTCTCATTATGAAGTGTTAAATATAGCATAAATTTAAAAAAATGGGAACTCATAGTTTATCCTATAGTTGAATTTAGCCTCGGTTTAAAGTATAATTTAGATATGAAAAGAGGAAGAGAATCAGAACCATTCCAAAAACAGGAATATCTGCATTTTAAACATAAAGTGGTAAAAGACCGGATAAGGCAGGCGTTGTATAGACCGGAAGGACTGACTTCCGAAGAGGAGAGGGAGTTATTCACACACGCAAATTTTGTGGAAATTTTGGTTTATTTTGGAGCTCCTTTACCTTTTGCGCTTAAAGCTCTTGGGGAATTTATACAATATTCCGATTCTATAATAAATAAAGCTCAAGATTTATCCAGGCCCGAAGGGTTTTGATGGCGGTTGTTCCGTTGATTAACACCCTCTACCAGCATATCGTGGACGTCCCCGAGCCTAAGCCTTCCCGCCCTTACCAATTCTTCCAATGCTCTTTGTTTATCTATCTCGGATTGTTCTTCTAGCCTTGCTTTTTGCGCCTTATTTCCGGGAGTTGGATATCCAATCAAGGCAGGATGTTCTTCGGGTTTAATAAATGTAGGCCGTTCTTTACCGCCCATAGTTGGGAATATTATACCCAATTCAAAAGAATAAATCGAGGAAAATTTGGTTTAAAGCCACCTTCGGACTTTAGATTTATAATCTTTATAGCTTTGTCCGAATTTTTTTTCCAGAATTTTTTCCTCGGGGGGTATCAAATATTTATCAAAAACTAAAAATTCAATTATTACTACTATAAAAGGGGAGAAATCCCGAAAATATACGGCAACACCTAAGGCAATTAAGTTAAGGCTTATATAAAAAGCATTCCTTGTATATTTAAATGGCCCTTCTGTTATTAAAATTTTTGGGTTGGAACCATAGGGGATAGGAGTTTTATGATGCATAGTAACAAATTGCCAGAATGAAAGCAGAAAACTAAAAATAATCAAAACCCAACCTAAATTCCTAAACTCCAAAGGGATTATTTTTGCAACGGGAAAGAAAAAATGGAGAAACACTTCCAAAATAACGCTTATTGTAAAAACAGTGGGCGGATGAATAATCTTTTCCTTCACAAGAAAATTATAACATTGTTGTTTATTTGGGAGCGGCCTTAGCTAGGACCTCCGGGATAAAATGGATTATCTAAAAGTGGCCCATCTTCACTCCTAGTCATCTTAGTGGCAGGAGATTTGTAAGCTTTTTCAAAAGCTCTATCAACTTTTTCAGGATCCTGTGCGTCCTTTGCGCTTAGGATAGTATGTCCTACCCTAACCCGACCATCTTCCATACCTCCAAACACAATTACCTTCTCTGTTGTTTCATGCTCTCGCCAACCTACGCTCCTAGTTTTAGTGTCCAAAATGATTTGATTACCCCAAATAGGCTTATTTATTACCCCTGCTAAGTTTCGTGCAATTTCCGGAACCACACTGTTTTCTAAAGCATGCCTTCTCAAAGCTTCTCTTCTGTCATCCTCTGCTCGAATTAACCTTAACCTTTCTTCTTCTATTCGTTGCAGTTCCGCGCGGCGAAGATCTGCTCGTCTTGATTGTTCTTCTGCCCTTGCTCTTTCAGCTCTAAGTCTTTCAACAAATCCACTCATACAGTTATTATATCACTATTAGTCAAACTATAAGTTTAATTTAACGAACAGCCGGCTTTTAAACCAATCGTGGTAAAATTTATAAAACTCTAGCGTCAACCCCTGGGGTTGAGCGGACAAAATTTGGTTTTGGAGCCTCACAGTAGTATAATCCCTTTTTATATGAATAATATGGTTGAAAATCCACAGATAAATGAGCTTAAGGGCAGATTGAATGGGGAAACTTTCCGCTCTGCAATTTCCGGATTAGGAATGTCCGGAGGAATTATCGGGGGCTTAGACCTTATCGTCAAAGGCGTAGAACAACACGACGCGTTATCTGCTGCTATAGGAGTTTTTGGAGTTGCATTCGGAGTGACTAATTTAAAAAACTTCTTTTTTAGTATGAGACTCCTCAATAGAACAATAACCGAAATAGAAAAAATAAAATAACCCCCCCGGAAAATTTGGGTTTTGGAGACCGGTTTGTGTGCTACAATTGCTTAAATGGCCGAAAGACTAAATCCGGGACCCGAACATTTAGGACTCGATCAATTACCGACTGACATACAAAACGCAAGTTGGGGAATTGTAAGATTTGCATCCAGGATTCTTCCCGCACAAGGACAAACTCCGGAAGATACCAGAGAAGAACGTATGGCATTATTGGTTTCTCATTACACCGGAGAATTAGGAAAGCTTATCCAAAGACTTGGAACCCCCGAAGAAATTACCGCGCTGTCTAAAATTTAACAGAAAATTTGGATTTGAAAAACTTTTCTTCTCTTGTGCCGACAAGAAGAAGCAGAAACTCTCGTCTAGCCTTGTCTCCAGCTTTCAAGCTTTCGCTCGTTTATCGGGTGATTTCACCCCCTCCTCAACAAGTTTGTGAGGAATCCCCCTGATGCACTCTCTCAAGCTTTCATGCAGTTGACAGCGGACAGACGAACAAACCGAAGAAACAGGAAAACAAATTTGGAAGGGAAAATTTGGTTTTGGAGCCGCACAGTAGTATAATCCGGCCATGAGCAGAGAAGTTGATTCATCTAAGTGCACCGCAATTATGGAAGTAGGTCCAAGAGATAAGAGCGGACCCTATATCGGAATTTGTAAATATTTTGGCACAGGACATTGCTTGATGGACGAATATAAAGAAGGCCCACTTCCGCAAGACGCCAGGATAATCAGGGGCGAATGCAGAGCAGACTGGGAAGCGTTGAGTAAATTGGGAAAAATTCGCAAAGCCCTTTCAGATTTGGCAAAAAAGGGGTAAGATTGTCTCCTCCCAGAATTTAAAAAGCCGATAGTGATATAATAAAAGCAATATTTGTGACTAATAACATAAGCGATCAGACCGAAGAATTTGTAAAAAACTTTAGAAACTTAGATGAGGAAATCATACCCTGGATCGATGATGACGCTGTAGGATTAAGCATAATCAAAAATTATCCTGAAAACTCTTTATTCGTTCCTGCAAGAAATCTCAACGGAGAACCAGATTCTGTAGCACTTATAAAAATTGGTTATACTAATAGTAAAAATATAGAAAAAGAAGAAAATAATGTAAATTTATTTATTTCTATTAGTAAAGTTAGCCGATATTTACTTAACAATCACTGGAATTACGATTTCAAAGATCCTAAATCCCCAACAGAAGAATCTCTTAAAAAAAGTAAAGAATCAAAACAACCAATTGATTTAGAAGATGCCCAGTACCAATATAACTTACCCACAAAAAGATTTTATAACTCTGAAAAGAAAAAATACGTTGAAGCAGGAGAAATTGTTGAGGAGATATATAAATTACATTTAAAAACACTTAGGGCTGTTGGTTTTAGGGCTAAAATTAAACTACAAAAACAAATAATCGAATATTCCTATCCAATTAATAAATTATTAATAAGGACTAATTTCATTTTATTTGGAAGAAAAATTAAAGAATCAAAAAACTTTTCAACAGGAATATTTGAAACATATTCCCACAATGACCTTATCGATTTAACAACAGAAAAAACAAAAATTTTAGGTTCAGATTTTCCAATAACAAATCAAACGGCTAGGACGTTTGTAGCTTTTATTACAGTTTTATTTTTATTTAAAATTTATAGTGGACGAGATATATTAGGTATTATGTATTTAGTTCAAAAAAGTAGTGAGAATAATCTATTATTGGCCTCTTTTACGGCCACTTTATTATTTATATTTGACAGAGTCATTCCTCATTTAATACTTTTATTAGTAAATGTACTTATTAGATTGAGACTCTGGTTTATGTTTTGGAAAATAAAATTATCCTAAAATATAATTTATGACTACAAAAAAAATCATTATCGATTCTACGGAAATGTCCAATACGCTTTCTTCATACGCAAAAAAACTAAAGGAATCTGGAGTATTAAGAGAACAATTAGCATCAGCGTTAATCTATGCTGGATTAGCAGAATATTTTTGCGATGAATTTATTAAGGCTTTAATTGATCAATTAAATTTAAAAAACCAAAAAGGCTCTGTTAATCTAAAATCAAAAATAGTTTATAAAAACGA
Source organism: bacterium (assembly GCA_021824155.1). Lineage (GTDB taxonomy): Bacteria > Patescibacteriota > Microgenomatia > Levybacterales > UBA12049 > JAKALS01. The sequence continues at coordinate 35,141 of JAKALN010000004.1, forward strand.
AAACACCAATTTAGAATATGCTTTAATCAAACTAAAATATATAGAGTATCCTGATAAAAACGAAATAGAAGAAATAATAAAGATTATTAAAGATGCACGAAATAATTTATTTCATAATCTTATAAGGGCTGGAGAGAAAAAAATAAACTTAAGTATAGAAATAATAAAAATTCAAGATTATACTCCACTTCTAAGAGATAGATTAGCTCAATCTCTCATAAAAACACTTTAAAGGCACTAGAATTACTTCATTTTTTCTGCTAAAATGGTTATATAAATGGCAAAAACCTCGGCACCTAAAACTCAAAAAAACGATTATTCTGCGGCACAGATTCAGGTCCTGGAAGGACTGGAACCGGTTAGGAAAAGGCCGGGAATGTACATCGGCTCAACCGATATAATTGGCCTCCACGAGTCCTTGCGGGAAATCATAGATAACGCGGTTGACGAGGCTTTGGCGGGTTTTGCAAAAAATGTTTGGATAGTCTTAAACAAAGATGGCAGCGCAACAGTTGTTGACGACGGCAGGGGAATTCCTGTTGATATAGTTAAGAATTACAAAAAGTCGGGCCTTGAAATTGTTATGACAAAACTCCATGCAGGAGGAAAATTCGGAGGAAGCGCATATAAAATTTCCGGAGGTCTTCACGGAGTAGGAGCATCTGTTGTAAATGCACTTTCCGAATGGATGTGGGCAGAAATCAAAAGAGACGGAAAATATTATACACAGGATTATGCAAGGGGAAAAACAACAACAGATTTAAAAACGGTTCCTCATTCAAGACTCGGACACGATTTTATAGAGGAAAATGAAACAGGCACCATAATTACTTTTTACCCCGATAAAGAAATATTTTCTACAATCGAATTCGAATTCGACACAATCAAAAAATTAATAAGGGAAAGGGCATACCTTGTCCCTAGCCTTTATTTCCATTTGTTTGACAGAAGGGAAGAGCAGGAAAAAGAAGTCCATTTCTATTTTGAAGGCGGAATAACATCCCTTATTACAAAACTCAACGAAAACAAAGTAGGAATCCACAAGGTAATTTACATAGAAAAACAGGAAGGCGAAGTAAATGTTTCTATGGCTTTGCAATACAACGAAGGGTATGCGGAAAATGTGGAATCTTATGTAAACGTTATTAACACAATAAACGGCGGAACCCATTTAACGGGTTTTAGAATGGCATTAACAAGGGCCATTAACGACTACGGCAAAAAAATCGGAAGCTTTAAAGAAGACGAAGAAGGAATAACGGGAGACGACACAAGGGAAGGGCTAACCGCTGTTGTCTATGTAAAAATGCCGCAGGACAGAATCCAATTTGAAGGCCAGACAAAAGGAAAATTGGGAAACGCGGAAATCCAGCCGATTGTACAAAGCGTTGTAAAAGAAGGCCTTTCAACTTATTTTGAAGAAAACCCCCAGGACGGAAGAAAAATTCTGGAGAAAGTTTATTTGGCTGCAAAAGCAAGGCTTGCTGCAAAGGCCGCAAAAGAAGCAATCCTTAGAAAAGGCGCATTGGAGGGAAGCTCTCTTCCCGGAAAACTTGCGGACTGCCAGGAAAAAGACCCAAGCGTTTCGGAATTATACTTGGTTGAAGGAGATTCGGCAGGCGGTTCCGCAAAACAAGGAAGGGACAGGAAATTCCAGGCAATTCTTCCCCTTAAAGGAAAGATTTTAAATACCGAAAGGGCAAGGCTTGATAAATTAATTGAGCACGAAGAAGTCAAGAATTTAATTATTGCCCTTGGAATGGGAATAGGGGAGACAATTAAATTCGATAAATTAAGGTACCACAGGATAATAATAATGACCGATGCGGACGTTGACGGAGAGCATATAGAAACTCTTATTTTGACGTTTTTCTACAGGCATATGCCCGAAGTTATAAAAGAAGGATTCTTGTATATTGCTATGCCTCCTTTATATAAACTGCAGTCCGGAAAAGATGTTAAATATGCTTATTCCGATGAAGAAAAAGATACGGAAATAAAAGCGATGAACGGAAAGTCTGTAAGCATACAAAGGTACAAAGGTCTTGGAGAAATGAACCCTGCACAGCTTTGGGAAACAACAATGAATCCTGCAAATAGAATTCTAAAACAGGTGGGTATTGATGACGCGGAAATTGCCGATGCTACTTTTACAATGTTAATGGGAGACGAAGTTCCTCCAAGGAAACACTTTATACAAAGCAACGCCAAAAACGCAAATTTGGATATTTAACTTTTGATTCTAGACAATAGATGCTGGATGCTGGATTTTGAAGTTAGAAGATAGATGTTAGATATCCATCCTCTATTATCTAACCTCAAATTCTAATTTCCAGTTTCCACTGTCCATCCTCAACTTTCTATATGGTAAAATTTATGAACGATGAGCAAGATAACTTTTACCGACGGGAAACTTAATGAGCTTGTAAAAAGGTACGGGCCGCCCACTTTTTTGGATAGAGAAGAACCACTTTTTGAAGGACTTATCGGTTCCATTATTTCCCAGCAGCTTTCTACAAAAGCAGCGGATACTATATATAAGAGGTTTTTGGCATTATTCAACAACAGATTTCCCACTCCAAAACAGATAATAAAAATAGACAAAGAAAAAGTTAGAGGAGCGGGAATTTCTTATATGAAGATTTCCTACATGAAAGACATAGCAAAAGCCTTTGACGAAAAATTAATAGATGAAGAAAAAATAAAAAAAATGGATGACGAAGAAGTAATGGTGGAATTAATAAAATTAAGGGGGGTAGGGAAGTGGACCGCGGAAATGATTTTAATCTTTAATTTAAAAAGGCCCGATATTTTTTCTTTGGGGGATTTCGGACTAAGGCGGGCAATAAGAATTTTATACGGGATAACCGATGAAAAAGAAATTCTTAAACTTTCCGAAAACTGGAAACCAAACAGAAGCATTGCGTGCTGGTACCTGTGGCAGTCTTTGGACAACAGTCCAAAGATTTGATGATAGACGATAGACGCTTGAAGCTGCCCGCCTGCAACGCTTAATGAGTAGCATCTGCGGGCAGGGATCTTGATACTAGAAGATAGAGGTTAGATTTCTAACTTCCAGCTTCCAACTTCAATTTCTAATTTCCAGCCTCCACTGTCTATTCTCAAATGGTTTTGTGTTATACTCTCCACCTAATGGAAAACGAACCCCGACAAAGGATGCTTACCGAACGGGAATACACATTATATCTGGCCGCAAAAGATGCAAAAAGGGACAAAATTTTTAAAACTATGTCTATGGTAAGCAAAACTCTGACCCAAGAGGGAATAACAGCGGGAGCGGAAGTTTTCCCCGGATGGAAAGATGTTAATTGTTATTTTCCATACCACACAAATCCCGGCAATACGGTTTTGCATGTCCGGTTAAGTCCGGTAGAAGATGACAAGAGAAAACTAACCGTAACAATGAGGGAATTAAACAGCGAAATAATGCTTGACGAAAGAAAAAGGGTTTCCATTGGAGCCGAAACCCAGTCACAGGTAAGAATAGTTTTAGAACCAACGTTAATCCCCAACAGGTCTTCCTCTTTAATTAAATTATTAAAAAAAGAGCTTTCAAAGCCTAAGCATTCATGATTAAGAATTTATGAAAACGAAACATTTATTGAAAATTGAAAACTAAAAATTTAAAATTATAATTATGATAAAGGTTGTTGCTTTCGATTATGCCGGGGTTGTCGCCGAAGGGCCGATGACCAAATGGATAAGGGAAAATGTTACGCCAACAGGGGAAAAATATTTATATTACAAACAAAACGCGCATAAAT
>JAKALN010000005.1 GCA_021824155.1 bacterium
TCGAACCCACGACCGCAGGGATATGAATCCTGTGCTCTAACCGACTGAGCTACCCTGGCGAAACTCACACTATTTTATCATCTGCTTCAATTTGAAGCAAATTTGTTGTATAATTGCAAAAGCAAAGTGAGATTGTGCGGTTACAGCGTAAGTTTATTGCTAGCGCTGTCGCACTCCTTAAAGGGAAATCGTTGGGAAAGACCGTGAGGTTTGTCCCACGCTTTAGCGAACGCGCGGGGTAGTGTACAGTGCACATGAGGCTCATAATCTCATAGGCTAGGCGCAACTCCTAGCCCCGCAACATATTCCTCCTTTTTTCTATGAACGAACCTATCGGAATAATAGACTCTGGTTTAGGAGGCTTAAGTATAGCTTCGGTTTTAATCAAAAAACTCCCCAGGGAATCATTTATTTATCTGGCAGACTCCCGGAATTGTCCTTATGGCCAAAAAGACAAAGAAGAAATTTATGAATTGACAAAAAAAATGGTTAAGTATCTTCTTAAAAAGAATATAAAGCTTTTAGTTGTTGCCTGTAATACAATTACGGTTACGTCAATAGATAAATTAAGGAAGGATTTTAACGAGGTTCCGATTGTTGGTATAGTTCCGGTTATAAAGACCGCACAGGAGAAAACAGCAAACGGAAGAATCGGAGTTTATTCTACTATGGTTACAGCAAAAAGCCCCTATCAGAAAGATTTGATTAGAAAATTTGCTAAAAACAGTAATGTTGTAAACTTGGGTTCATTAAAGCTGGTTTCCCTGATAGAGAAAGGGGAGGGAGAAGGAATAAACAGACTTTTGAATAAAGAATTAAGGATATTTAAAGAAAATAATATAGATGTCCTTGCTCTTGGCTGTTCTCATTTTCCGCTTATCAAAAAAGAAATTAGCAGATTGCTGCCCAATGTTTTAATTCTTGATTCTTCTATAGCCGTTTTTCATCAGGTTAAAAGAATTCTTGAAAATAATAATATACTTTCAAGTTCACAAAATTCAGATTATAATTTTCTTACAACGGGAGATAAGAAGTTTTTTACCAAGTTTGTCAAAAAAACAATTGGAGCAAAATTGACAAACAAAGCCAAATTAAGTAGAATTTCGCTTCAATGATTAATATTAAAGATAAAAAAATTGCGGTAATAGGAGAAGGTCTTGAAGGACAGTCAAGCGCTAAATACCTGAAAGAGCATGGCGCAGAGGTTACAGTTTTGGATAAAAAACAGGGAGATGATTATCTCAACGGTCTTAATAATTATGATTTGGTCGTAAGAAGTCCCGGAGTTAAGCCCTCTACCCTTACCGAATATATCTCTCGGGCAAAAATTACTTCCCAGACAAAGCTCTTTTTTGAGTTAGCCCCTTGTAAAATAATCGGAGTAACCGGAACAAAGGGAAAAGGAACCACGTCTTCATTAATATATGATATGCTGAGGAAACAAGGGTTTGATGCATATCTGGGAGGTAATATCGGCGAGCCCCCTTTCAATTTTTTGGACAAATTAAGTCCTCAATCTTTGGTCGTACTGGAGCTGTCAAGTTTCCAGCTTTTAGACCTTGATAAAAGTCCTCATATCGCAGTAATGCTTATGACAACCAGCGAACACCTTGATTACCATAAAGATATTAGGGAATACATAGACGCTAAAAGAAATATTTTGAAATTTCAAACCCCTGAAGACTTCGCGATTATTAACAGAGACTATCCTGCAAGCAATGAATCTGACATTCATACAAATGCAAAGGTATTTTATGTTTCGACCGAAAGAAACGGATACGAGGGATGTTATGTAAAAGATAATGCCGTTTTTTTAATGCTAAACGGAAAAGAGGATAGAATTATTGAAGCATCAGAAATTCTTTTACCCGGAAAACATAACTTGGAAAATGTTTCCGCTGCTATTTTGGCAGCAACATTTTCGGGAGTCTCGAAAGAAAACATTATTTCAGTTCTAAAAACATTTAAAGGCCTTGAACATAGGTTGGAATTAACGGCTACAGTTAACGGTGTTAGGTACTACGATGATTCCTTTTCAACAACTCCCGAAACTGCAATTGCCGCTGTAAATGCATTTCAAAATCCGGAAATTCTAATCCTTGGAGGTTCAAGCAAAAACAGTAATTTCGAGGAATTGGCTCAAACTATTTCTAAAGCTGAAAATATAAAAGCAATTATCGGGGTTGGGATCGAGTGGGAGAGGATAAAAAAAGAACTGGAAAAACATTCATCAACATACATTCTTCTTGAAGGCGCCAAAGATATGAAAACAATTGTTGCCGCTGCATCAAAGATAGCGTTGCCGGGAGACGTAGTTTTGCTTTCTCCGGCTTGTGCTTCTTTTGATATGTTTAAAAACTACAAAGACAGGGGGGAACAGTTTAAAAAACAGGTAGAACTTCTTAAAAATGAAACTTCAAACTAATATGTCTCCTAAATTTCAAATAATAAAGAGGGATAAAAAATCAAAAGCCCGTGCCGGTATAATTTCAACACCCCATGGGAATATCGAAACCCCGATATTTGTCCCTGTAGGAACACAGGCAACCGTAAAAGCCGTTAGTCCAAGAGACTTAAAAGAAATGGGAGCCCAAGTAGTTTTGGCCAACACATACCATTTACATTTAAGGCCCGGAGAAGAACTGATTAAAAAATTCGGCGGACTCTCCAAGTTTATGAGCTGGAACGGACCGACAATGACCGATTCCGGTGGTTTTCAGGTTTTTTCTTTAGGAGTGGGGAAAGAGGGCGGAGGAGTAAAATTTTTAAGGGAGGGCACAAAGAATTATAAAAAATCGGAAGAAGGTCATCCCCGCTTAAATAAAATAAGCGAGGAAGGGGTGACATTCCAGTCACATATAGATGGTTCTACTCATAAATTGACTCCTGAAAATTCTATAACAATACAGGAAAAACTGGGAGCAGACCTTATTGTAGCTTTTGATGATTTGGAATCTCCAAAATACGATTTTGAACGTACAAAAGAAAGTTTGGACTTAACAAACAGGTGGGAATTGCGTTCTAAATCAGCTCACAAAAGGAAAGACCAGCTTTTATACGGTGTTACACATGGAGGACAGTTCAAAGACTTAAGAAAACTTTCAGCAAAGTTTGTTGATGAGAATTTTGACGCAATAGGTTTGGGGGGAGCGCATTTATCAAAGAAAAATCTATATGACGTGGTTGATTGGACAACAGATGTTGTAACCGAAGATAAACCAAGGCATCTTTTGGGAATTGGTGAAGTTGACGATATTTTTGAGGGGGTTGAAAGAGGAATTGATACTTTTGACTGTGTTATTCCTACAAGAATAGCAAGGACGGGTTTTTTCTTTATATCTCCTCCCTTAGGGAATATGAAAAACAGGTTCAGGACAGATATAGATAAGCCGCAATTTGTGGAAGACCAAAAACCGCTGGACACAAACTGCAACTGTTATACATGCCAAAATTTTACAAGAGGCTATATTCACCATTTATTCAGGGCAAGGGAGCTTTTATCTTATTCTTTGTTAAGTATTCATAATGTTTACTTTCTTATTAATTTAACAAAACAGATAAGACAGGCAATCTTGGATAATAATTTTGGCAAGATGAAGGAAGAATGGTTGTTGTGATAATATAAGGACATGAAAACAATTTTTTCGGGTATTCAGCCATCGGGAAATTTACATATAGGTAACTATATAGGCGCTTTAAGGCAATGGGTCAATCTACAGAATTCAGAATCTAAAATTCAGAATTCAGAATTATTTTTTTGCATTGTTGACCTTCATGCAATAACAGTTCCACAGGATCCTAGAGTTTTGAAAGGAAAAATACTGGAGGTTACTGCTTTATATATTGCATCAGGAATAGATCCCAAAAAATCTCATATTTTTGTTCAATCGGAGAATCCCGACCACGCAGAGCTTGCCTGGATTTTAAATACGATTACCCCTTTTGGACAATTGGAAAGAATGACCCAATTTAAAGATAAGTCTCAAAAACATGAAGCAAACGTAGGGCTTTTTGACTATCCGGTTTTAATGGCTTCGGACATCCTTTTATATGATACGGATGAGGTGCCTGTTGGAGAAGACCAAAAACAGCATATAGAACTAACCAGGGATTTGGCGGAAAAGTTTAATTCAAAGTTCGGACAGACATTTAAACTTCCAATGCCCATGATTCAAAAAGATGCCGCAAGAATAATGAGTCTTCAAAATCCTGCCTCTAAAATGAGTAAATCCGACAAAGATCCCTTAGCAACAATTAATCTTTTGGATTCAGAAGAGGAAATAAGAGAAAAAATTAAAAAAGCGGTAACAGACTCGGGCTCTCATATTTCCAAAGACCAAGGGTCAGAAGCGCTTTCAAACCTTATTAGTATTTATTCGGCTTTTGTGAATAAGTCTTTTGAAGGTTCCTATGATGAGCTTGAAGGAAAATCTTATTCCGAATTTAAAACACTTTTGGCAGATTTAATTGTTGAAACCTTAACCCAGATTCAAAAAAGATACAAGGAAATAGCGGGAGAAAAAAGTATTCTTAAAGATATTTTGGAGGAAGGAAGAGAATTTGCAAAAGATAAATCCTCAAAAAAACTTTTGGAAGTTAAAGAAAAAGTCGGCCTCGGTATGTAAATTTCTCTAAAAACTGTGGTAATTGAGCTCAAGCTGTGGTATAATTTGCTTCCTATGGCAAACGGAAAAAAGACCAAGCACTTAAAGCACGTAAAATTTAAAATGAACCTTTCCTGGAAGAACATGATTATTTATGTTTTCCTGTTTCTTTTTATTGCGTTTATTTTTTTAGGTCTTAACCAATCCTCAAGCCCTACTTTTCAGGAAACAAAAACAGTTCCTCTTTCCCAGGCAATCTCCGATGTAAAACAGGGTAAGGTTACAAGTATGGATGTATATCTAAATAAGCTTGTTTTGCACGAGAAAACAGGCGATATCCAAAGCACAAAAGAATCAACATCCGACGTTTACCAGTTGTTTAAAAACGCAGGAGTTTCCCTCGATAAGACAAAAGTTAATATAAATGACGATACTACACTTAACAACATAATAAATATCCTTTCTACCCTTTTACCGGTTATTTTAATGGTAGCCTTCTTTTATTTTATATTTAGGCAGGCAAGGGGAGCTCAGGAAAGCGTTTTTTCTTTCGGACAGTCAAAGGCAAAAATCTTTAACAAAGACAATCCCAGAATTACTTTTAACGATGTTGCAGGAGTTGATGAAGCAAAACAGGAGCTTTTTGAAATTGTAGATTTTCTTAAAAACCCCGGTAAATATAAGGCAATGGGAGCCCGTACTCCAAAAGGGGTATTGATGGTTGGGCCTTCGGGAACGGGTAAAACTCTTCTTGCAAGAGCAACCGCAGGAGAAGCAGGAGTGCCTTTCTTTTCTATGGCAGGCTCCGAGTTTATGGAAATGCTTGTTGGGGTGGGAGCATCAAGAGTAAGAGATTTATTTAATAATGCGAAAAAAGCACAGCCCGCAATTATTTTTATAGATGAAGTTGATGCAATCGGAAGACAAAGAGGATACGGATTAATGGGTGGACATGATGAAAGAGAACAAACCTTAAACCAGATATTGGTAGAAATGGACGGTTTTGCTCCGACAGAACAATTAGTAGTAATAGCCGCAACCAACAGGCCGGATGTATTAGATCCCGCTTTGGTCAGGCCGGGAAGATTCGATAGAAGAGTAGTTTTGGATATGCCTGATGTTAACGGAAGAAAAGCGATTCTTTCTATTCATGCAAGGGGAAAACCCTTTGACAGACACGTTGAATGGGAAAAAATAGCAAAAAGGACAGTGGGATTTTCCGGAGCCGATCTGGAAAATATGCTAAATGAGTCTGCAATTCTTGCAGCGCGTTTGTCTAAAAAGGCAATAGATATGAAAGATTTGGAAGAAGCCGCAACAAAAGTAAAGCTGGGTCCTGAAAAAAGAAGGCTTCAGACGGAAGAAGACAGGCGTATGACAGCATACCATGAAGCGGGTCACGCGTTAGTTTCCTGGTATATGCCCGGAATGGATCCTGTACATAGAATTTCAATTGTTTCAAGGGGAATGTCTTTAGGCCATACCATGATGGAGCCGACAGAACACGTGCACGAAACAAAAACGCATCTTTTGGAAGAAATTGCGGTAATGCTTGGGGGAAGGGCCGCGGAGAGTTTAATATTTAAAGAAATGACAACCGGGGCATCTGATGATATTGCAAAGGCAACTGAAGTTGCAAGAACAATGGTTGTTGAGTATGGAATGAGTGAGTTAGGTCCTATAAATCTGGATTCGGATTCAAGACGCAATCCCTATGAGCAGGCTCAGATTTCGCCCGAAATGGCAGCTAAAATCGATTACCAAGTCAAAAAAATAACGGACGAAGCATATAGGAATGCATCCGATATTCTTAAAAAATTAAAAGATAAGCTTGATTTACTGGCAGACGAGCTTCTTAAAAGTGAAACCATTGAGTCTGAAGATTTTGCAAGAATAATCGGGCCCAAAAAACCCGCTCTTCTAAAGGTTAAGGCTTAGTTGACAAGCTTTAACTTTAGTGAGATTATAGAACTGAATTTATCCGTATATGGCAACACAAAAGAAGAAAAATGCGGAGTCTGCTAGGCCTCATTTCTCCAAAAAAGAATCTGTTATTTTAGGCTTTGAGTTGGCAAAGAAAAATATTCTGTTTTTCATAGGAATTTTTGTAATAGTTGCCGTAATATTCATAGTATCGGAATCGCTTCAATTTGGCTCGGCTGCAAAAACCGGAGTTTCTGGCTACGGGATTGTAAACATAATTTCCTTTTTGGTGAACGTTGTTATAAGTATGGGTCTTATAAAAATATCCTTAGAGTTTGTAGATAAGAAAAAGCCTAAATTTTCCGATCTTTTATACATAAAACCTTTTTGGTATTTTCTTCTTGGAAGTTTAATGAGGGGGGTAATAACCGTAATAGGACTTATTCTTCTTATAATTCCCGGTATTGTTTTTTCCATAAGACTTCAGTTTGTCACATATCTTATTGTCGATAAAAACATGCATCCTATAGATGCAATAAAAAAATCCTGGGCAATGACAAAAGGAAATACCTGGAACCTTTTTTTCTTTGGGATACTGTTAGCACTCATAAATATCTTAGGAGCGTTAATTCTTCTTGTGGGACTTTTTGTAACCGTTCCTCTGACAATGCTTGCAACAACCTTTGTTTACCGTAAGCTCCTCTTACAATCCAAAGCTTCCTAAGCTATAATCATTTTATGGAAAAACTCGTAATAATTGACGGTAACGCAATAGTACACCGTGCTTATCATGCACTGCCCCCTATGAATACAAAGAGCGGTAAACCCACAAACGCCGTTTACGGTTTTTTCTCCATGCTTTTAAAGCTTTTGGCCGATTTAAAACCTGAATATCTTATTGTTTGTTTTGACAGGCCCAAGCCTACTTTTAGAAAGCAAATGTACGTTGGTTATCAGGCAAAAAGGCCGAAAATGTCGGACGATTTGGTCCCACAGATTGACTTGCTCCACAAAGCCTTGGACAAAGCAAAAATTGCGCATTTTGAAATAGACGGGTATGAAGCAGACGACTTAATAGGAACTATTTCCAGGCAATCGGGGGAAAAAAAACTGCAGACAATAATAGTTACCGGTGATAGGGATCTCTTACAGCTTGTAAACCATAGGGTTTGGGTTCTTGCGCCTGTTTTAGGAATAACAAAAATGGTTCTGTATGATGAAGAAAAAGTAAAAGAGAAATACGGTTTAAGACCTTCGCAATTTATAGATTATAAGGCTTTGGTTGGTGATGCGTCCGATAATTATCCCGGTGTTTCGGGGATTGGTCCAAAAACGGCAAGCGAATTACTAAAAAAATACGACAATTTTGAGAATCTTTATAAGCACATCTCTGAATTGCCGGAAAATGTAGGTTCAAGGTTGGCGGTTGACGCCGAACAGGCTGCTCTGGCAAAAAAATTGGCAACAATTGTAACCGACGCGCCTGTTAAAATGGAGTTAGAAAAAGCAAAAACAGAGGAAATAGATAAAAAAGGCCTTTTATCCGAGTTCCAAGAATTGGGATTTAAAAGTCTGATAGGAAGAATTTCAAATTTGGACAACGGCCAAAGTGTAAATCGGTCTCAAGAGGAAAAGAAAAACAATGATAAGCAACTGGAACTTTTATAAATTTCTAATTTCTAATTCAAAATTTTTACTAAAAGTGAAATATCTAAATTTTAAAATTTAAAACATTAAGGATCGATTGAAAATTGGTATGAAGGTTGCAATTGTTCATGACTATATAAAAGAATATGGGGGAGCGGAAAGGGTCTTAGAAGCTCTTTGTGAGATTTTTCCGGATGCGCCTATTTACACAGCCTTTTATAAAAATAATTCCATTGCCTACGAACATTTTAAAGATAAGAAGATAATTCCTTCCTGGGCACAGCACTTTCCATTTTTCCCAAAACTCGCAAGTCCTTTAAGGTTTTTGACTCCTCTAATTTGGGGGAGCTTTAATTTTAAAGATTATGATTTGGTTATTTCTTCCGCAAGTTGGTATATAACAAAAGGATTTAAGAAAAAAGGCAATAAATTTATAGAAATTTGCTATTGCCATACTCCACCAAGGTGGCTTTATGGCTATAATACGTCTGTTAATTTCCAAAAACATAGATTAGTAAAGCTGTATGCATTAATCGTCGGACATTTTTTAAGGCTATACGATTTTAAAAAGGCGCAAAAAGTTGACTATTTCATAGCAAATTCAAAAGAGGTAAAAAAAAGAATTAAAAAATTTTACAGAAGAGACTCCACGGTAATTTATCCGCCTGTTTCATTGCCAAAGGTAAATGCCCCAAGCTTAAAAAGAGATTATTATTTTATAGTTTCAAGAATTGTCGGGGCAAAAGGCCTTGATTTGGCAGTTGATGCAGCGGTCAAAGAAGGATTTAAGCTTAAAATTGCCGGTTCTTCTGCTGGTTATTATTTTGAACACGATAAGCTGGTGGAGAAGGCAGAAGGGAAAGTAGAATTTTTAGGGCAAGTGACGGATGAAGAACTTGCCAAACTTTATAAAGGGGCAAAAGCTTTTCTTGCTTTATCTAGAGATGAAGATTTTGGTATTACACCGGTTGAAGCAATGCTTTCGGGAACTCCGGTTATTGCTTTTAACGGAGGTGGATACAGGGAGACCGTGATAAACGGAAAAACGGGAATCCTCTTTAATGATTATTCTGCCGAAGGGTTAACAGAAGCGATAAAAGAATTTGACAAATTAAATATAAAAGATGTAGATTGTATAGCTCAGGGAGAAAAATTTTCAAAAGAAAGATTTAAGAGGGAGATAAAAGATTTTGTAGAGAAATATGCCTGAACTACCCGAAGTCGAAACAGTTAAAATAGGCCTTCAAAAATATCTTGTAGGACACAAAATTTTGGATGTTGAGGTTAAAGTCCCCAAGCTTTTTCAAGGAGACCCCAAAAACTTAACTGGTGCAAAAGCAACCGGAATAAGAAGAGTAGGAAAGGGCTTGATAATAGATTTGAATAATGGTTATTCAATGGCAATCCATATAAAATTAACCGGACAGTTAATTTATAGGGATGAAAAGACCAAGAATGTCCAGGTTTCAAAAGAAAAAGTTGGACAACTTCCGTCAAATGCTACCCATGTTATTTTTACTCTCGATAAAGGAGCTATTCTTTATTACAACGACAGAAGAAGATTTGGCTGGATAAAAGTATTGCCAACGGAAGAAGTCTCAGAGCTGCCATTTTTTAAAGGAATGGGGCCTGAGCCATTTAAAGATTTAACCCTAGAAAAGTTTAAAAAAGTGATTAGTTCATCAAATACTGCTGTTAAGCCTCTGATTATGGATCAGAAAAAAATAGGAGGGATAGGAAACATTTACGCAAACGACGCATTATTTTTAGCAGGGATTGACCCGAGAAGGAAAGCGAAAACATTAACAGAAGAAGAGATAGAAAAACTTTATAAAGCAGTATATAACGTTATGGAAAAAAGCATTAGATTTGGAGGAGCAAGCGAACTTAACTTTGTAAATGTTTTAGGTCAGGAAGGTGAATACCAAAACCATTCTTTGGTTTACGGAAAACAAGGGCAAAAATGCCCAAAAGACGGAGAGACAATAAAAAAATTTTTCTTAGGCGGACGTGGCACCTACATCTGTCCTAAACATCAGAAGTAGAGGTTGATTTTTGTAAAGTCTAATGATAGTATTAGAACCTAGCGCAAGGAGCTAGTTTTTTTATGGCTTATAAAGACAAAATTGTAATGTCTATTGGCGGTTCCCTTATTTTTCCAAATGGGGGAATTGACACTAAGTTCTTAAAAGAACTTAACGCTTTTATTCGAAAGCAACTGGCGAAAAATAAAAATCGCCAGTTTTTTTTGGTAGTAGGGGGAGGAACAATAGCCAGACATTACAGAGATGCCGGAAGAGAAGTAATAGGCCACGAATTAACAAGAGATGATTTAGACTGGCTTGGAATTCATGCGACTAAACTTAATGCCCACTTAATAAGAACGATTTTTAGAGATATAGCCCATCCCTACATAATTAAGCATTATGAGATTATAAGAAAAGCGCACGAGTCGGTAGTTGTTGCCGCGGGATGGAAACCGGGCTGGTCAACGGATTACGACGCCGTTTTGCTCTGCGAGGATTATAACGTTAAGGAAATTATCAATTTAAGCAACATTTCTCAGGTTTTTGATAAAGACCCGAAGAAATACAAAGATGCCAAACCGATAGAAAAAATTTCTTGGAATAATTTCAGAAAGTTAGTCGGAGATGAATGGATTCCGGGCATGAATGCTCCATTTGACCCCGTTGCCGCACAAAAGGCACAGGAAGAAGGAGTAAAAGTTGCCGTTTTGTCGGGACACGACTTTAAAAACCTTGAAAAATATTTTAAGGGCGAAAAATTCCTCGGTACTGTGATAGAATAAGGCCATATTTACTATTGACTATTTACGATTTATTACTTTTTAGTTAATTAGTAGTTCTAATTAGTAAATAGTAAATTGTATTTTGTAAATGATTAAGTCCGTCACTCTCCAAAACTTCCGAAGTTACAGGAAACAAGAATTTAATTTCGATAAAAAAACAACGGTCATCATTGGTCCGAATACCTCCGGTAAAACAAATCTTATTGAGGCTATTTTTCTTCTTGCTGTTGGTAAAAGCTTTAGGACCGAAAAAGATATGCAAATGATCTCGTTTAGGGAAGAATTGGGAAGAGTAAAAGGAAAAACCGAAGATAACGAACTCGAAATAATAATAACAAACGGTCAGTTTAATGGGAAAATTTCTCAATTTAAAAAATTTCTGGTAAACGGAGTTGCTAAAAGACGGGTAGATTTTATCGAAAATTTTACGGCAGTTCTGTTTTCTCCTGAAGACTTGGATATTATCGTAGATTCCCCGTCTTTAAGAAGAAAATTTATGGACAATATATTAGAACAGGTTGACAGGGAATACAGGCTTGCTAGTATTTCATACTCGAAAGCTTTAAGACAAAGGAATGCCCTTTTGGAAAACACAAGAGAAACGGGCATAAAAAATGAAAAACAATTTGAATATTGGGATGGTTTAGTTATAGGAAACGGTGAGATTATTACTGGAAAGAGGGAAGAATTCATAGAATTTCTCAATAACGAAACAAAAGACATATTCGATTTTGTTGCATTTTATGATAAGAGCGTAATTTCAAAGCAAAGACTTTTGCAATATAAAGAGGCAGAAGTTGCCTCGGCAGTTACGCTTGTAGGTCCGCACAGAGATGATTTTTCGGTCTCCATGTTTAATAATACAAGACAAGATACTCATGATGTTAAATTTTTCGGTTCCCGTGGACAGCAGAGGCTTGTAATACTGCAGCTTAAAATGCTGGAGCTTTTATACATAGAAAAAAAACTTGGGAAAAGGCCTGTTCTTCTTTTGGACGATATATTTTCAGAGCTTGATGAAGGGCATATAGAACTTATTCTGGAAATGCTGGACCTTCAGCAGACAATAATAACAACAACGCACAAGGAATTTATTCCGCAAAGTGTATTAAAAAATACTCAGGTGATAAAATTTAGCAAGGAGGATAAATAATGGAGGCGTTTAATATTATAGATTTAAAAAAACTTTATGTTCCAAAACCTTTTTCTCATAAGGGGGATAACGGGAAGTTGATGATTGTCGGAGGCTCTGTTCTTTTTCATGCTGCATCTCTCTGGGCATTGAAAATTGCGTCAAGAATTGTTGATATGGTGTTTTACTCTTCTGTAGATTCGAATAATGAAATTGTTCAAAAAGAAAAAGAGGAATTCAGGGAAGGAATAATAGTCCCAAGAGATAAAATTGGGCATTATATGGAGGAGGCTGATGCAATTTTAATAGGTCCCGGACTTCCAAGGGAAGACGGAATTGAAAAAGGTGATGAGGATACAAAAGAGCTTACGGAAAAATTTCTCAAAGCTTATCCTAATAAAAAATGGGTAGTTGACGGAGGTTCGTTGCAGGTTATAAATCCTGAAATTTTACCGACAAGCTCAATTATTACTCCGCATCATAAAGAATTTGAAGTTCTAAAGTCTAGAATTCAGAATTCAGAATTCAGAATTAAAATTCAAAATTCAAAAACCGAAGAACAAGTAAAAATGTTTGCTAACGAGTTCCATTGCGTTGTTCTTTTGAAAGGGGAAGTCGATATTGTTTCGGACGGAAAATTAACAGTTATGGTCCATGGGGGAAACGCCGGAATGACAAAAGGGGGGACAGGAGATGTTTTGGCAGGCCTCGTTTCTTCTTTATATTGCAAAAACGATGCATTTATTTCCGCTTGCGCCGCTTCTTATATAAATAAAAAGGCGGGAGAAAGTCTTTTTGAAAAAGTCGGATATTATTTTAACTCTTCCGATTTGGTTGAGGAAATTCCTGTTATAATGAAAAACCTTATATTAAAGGAGAAATAAAGAAATGATAAGCAAAGGAGAAGGTGAGCCTCAAAGGAAATATCCGCCGGGTACAGAGATAGAGACAGATGAACACGGGAGAAAGATAGTTCATTTACCTCAAATTGGAAGGGTAAGGTTAGGTATTGGTGATAGGAATTTAAGAGGAACAGGACTCACCAAAGGACAAAAATATATTCGAAAAGACGGTCATGATTAGCTTTCTACTTTGTCTAAAATTCTAGAAAGCTGGTAGGTGATAAACACTGCCAATATAGTTACCACTAAAGCATATACAAATAAGGAAATTATTCCGCTGTTTGCCGGTAGGAATTTTTTTACATAAGAATTAACAAATTCCTGGATTAAACTGTTCCAGGCTAAAGCTGCAACTAAACCAAATCCGCTTGTTGCAAGCGTCAGCATTTGCTTAATAAGTTCGGTATGGAGCTTTTTTTCTTTTTTAGTTTCTTTTTTTCGGGAATTGTTAGGCATATATTTGGTATAATACACCTAATAATTTAAATTTTCAATTTTAAGATGTTTGAGCCTAAATATACAATCACAAACAAAATTCTCAAAAATATTGGGAGCGTAGAAGCCTCAAAAGAAATAATAGATAATGCTCCTCTTCTGCCTTATTACGAAAGAGAGTTCCAAAAAGATGCAATTGTACGCTCTGTTCATTACGGAACCCACATAGAAGGAAATGAATTGAACCTTTCCCAGGCAGAAAGAGTGCTTGACGGCCAGGAGGTCCCGGCAAGAGAAAGAGATATCCAGGAGGTAATAAATTACAGAAAGGTAATGGAGTTCATAGGCCATCTGGGCGGAGAAGAAAAGTTAAAAATCAGCGAGCAGTTAATCAAGGAAATACACAAGCTTACCGTAGAAAAAATTTTAGAACCCGATAAATGCGGAGTTTTCAGAAAAACGCAGGTTGTTGTTAAAAACAGCCTCACCGGAGAAGTTTCTTTTAAACCCCCTATGGCAGTTGCCGTCCCTTTTCAAATTAAAGAATTACTTCTTTTTGTTAATAATTCTTCGGATATGCATCCCGTCCTAAAAAGCGGGGTTTTTCATTACGAGCTTGTAAGAATCCATCCGTATGTTGACGGAAACGGAAGGGTTGCAAGAGCTTTATCGACCCTGATTTTATTTATGGAAGGATATGATATACGAAGATTTTTTTCATTGGAAGAATATTTCGATTCGGATGCAGGAGCATATTACGATGCCCTGCAAAGTGTTTCAAGAAGAGAAGGGGATTTAACGATATGGCTTGAATATTTTTCCTTAGGTCTTTCCATAGAACTTTCAAAAATAAGGGAAAAGGTCGAAAATATATCAATAGACGCAAAGTTAAAAGAAAAATTAGGAGGAAAACCCTTACTTCTTTCAAACAGGCAGCTTAAGATTATTGAATATATACAAAAGGCCGGTTATCTTCAAAACCAGGCTTTCGGGCAGCTTTTTCCAATGGTCTCCGAGGACACAATTTTAAACGAATTAAAATCTTTGGTGAAATCAGGGATAATAAAGAAACACGGAGTAACAAAAGGCGCAAAATATATAATGACATAATATGAAATTTTCGGAACTAACAAATTATTTTGAAAAACTGGAAGAAACAGCTTCAAGGCTTTCTTTAATTGAAATTCTTTCGGAGCTTTTTAAAAAAACCCCCGAGAATGAAATAGATAAAATTGTTTATCTTACCCAGGGTAGATTAGCTCCTTTTTTTGTTCCCTTGGAAATAGGAATGGCAGAAAAAACTGTTGCCGTATCGATTGCAAACGCATATGGTTTAACAAGAGAAGATGTTATAAAGAGCTATAACAATCTGGGAGATATGGGTTTAGCTGCTTTTGAATTGAGTCAAAAACGAAATCAAACAATGAGAAAACGCTTGGAAGAAAACCTTACGGTTGATGAAGTTTTTATAACCTTAAATGCGATCGCTAATATGAAGGGCCAAGGGACAGTAGAAAAAAGGCAAAAACTATTATCAGAACTTCTTGAGAAGATGGATCCAGTATCAGCAAAACACTTTGTAAGAATTCCTCTTGGAAATACAAGACTTGGGATAGGAGACCCAACGGTTTTAGACGCATTGGCAACGGCAAAGCTCGGAGATAGGTCAAAAAGAAAACTTTTGGAGGAGGCATACAACCGAACTTCGGATTTGGGGCTTATTGCTAAAACTCTTTGGAGATATGGATTGGTTGAAGTCGAAAAATTACCGGTTATGGTTGGTCATCCAATACGGTCCGAATTATGCGAGAGGCTGCCTAACCCGGAAAAGATAATTGAAAAAATGGAAGAAGTTGATGTGCAGTATAAATATGATGGTTTTAGGGTGCAAATTCATAAAAACAAAGACGATATCAGAATGTTTTCCAGAAACCTGGAAGAAATGACCCATATGTTCCCCGAGCTTACCAAAGCTGCAAGAAAACAAATAAAGGCTGATTCGGTAATCCTTGATTCGGAGGCATTGGCCTATAATCCCGAATCGGAGGAATTTTTACCTTTCCAAGAAACTACTAAAAGAAGAAGAAAACACGGTATTGAGGAAATGGCAGGAAAACTCCCCCTTAAAGCTTTTGTTTTTGACATCCTTTACAAAAACGGAAAACAGCTTTTAGACGAACCGCTTAAAAAAAGAATGGAAATTTTAAAAGAAACTTTACCGGAAGACGACATTCTTATCCGAACTAAAAATCAGACAATAAAGGACCCGAAAACCTTAGGAGTTTTACTCGATGATGCTATTTCAAAAGGTTTAGAAGGATTAGTTGTAAAACGCCTTGAAAGCCCCTACGTTGCCGGCGGACGAAATTTTAACTGGGTTAAGCTAAAAAGGCATTCATCGGGAGAATTAAACGATACAATTGACTGTGTTATTTTAGGTTATATTACAGGAAAAGGTAAAAGAGCCGCATTTGGGGCAGGGGCATTGCTTGTAGGGATTTATGATGATAAAAATGATGAGTTTGTAACTGTTTCAAAAATCGGAACAGGACTTACAGACGAAGAATGGAGAGAGGTGCATAAAAGAGCGGATAAGATAAAACTTAGCCATAAGCCTCCAAGAATCAATTCTCTCATTATTCCTTCCGAATGGATAAGGCCGGAAATTGTAATTGAAGTTTTAGCAGATGAAATTACGCGTTCGCCCATTCATACGGCCGGGAAAGAGGGAAACGAGCCGGGTTATGCTTTAAGATTCCCGCGTTTAGTGTCATTTAGAAATGCGGATAAAAAAGCAGAGGATTCAACAACGGTAAAAGAGCTAATAGAGATGTATCAACAGCAGGGGAAGAAAGATTAACCCATTTGAGTAATAAATTTAAGCGCTTTGATTATTGCTTGTTTTCTTCTTTCTCCCGGTTCCGGAATTCTTATTTTTTGAAGCTCTTCTTCCGATTTAAAGTCAAAAATAGTAATCCCATTTTCTATGCTCCAAGTTCCAACAACAGTGTTTACAGGTTTTTCCGCAGTTAACTCTCCGGGAACAGTCATTGCTATTTGGGAAATTTCCGAAGGTGTCAGGCGTATTGGGGTGGGAGCAGGATCTATCCTTTCCCTCGCAGGGAAATTTATTCCGAGATATGCTTCAGCCCTTGATAACGCCATTAATACAATTATTATCCCAATTAGGAGTTTTTTTCGCAACTGTTAATTTTGTGCTAAAATGGCTCTAGTTCTGTATGGATTACATAGCCGATCTTCATCTTCACTCCAAATACTCAAGGGCAGTTTCCAGGGATATGGTCTTACCAATAATGGCATTATGGGCAAAGAAAAAAGGATTAAATATTTTATCAACAGGAGATTGGACCCATCCTTTGTGGTTTAGGGAAATAAAACAGCAACTAAAGGAGGAAGGAAGAGGATTATTTAAACTTAAAACTGAAGAAAAAAATACAAATCCTTTACTTTTTCTTCTTTCCGTGGAAATTGCGAGTATTTACTCTCAGGGAGGAAGGACACATAGAATTCATAATCTGGTTTTCTCTCCAAGTTTTGAAACATCGGATAAAATAAATAAAGAGCTTATAAAAAGGGGAGCAAATTTAAACTCGGACGGAAGACCGATGCTGGGGCTTTCTTCAATACAGCTTTTAGAACTAATAAAGTCCGTTGACGAAGAAGCACTTTTAATTCCCTGTCATATTTGGACGCCCTGGTTTTCTTTGTATGGCTCGAATTCAGGATTTGATTCAATAGAGGAAGCATTTGGAAAATATGCTGACGATATTTATGCTGTTGAAACAGGACTTTCAAGCGACCCCTTTATGAATTGGCAGATAAAAGAGCTTGAAACTCGTTCAATTGTTTCTTTTTCGGACGCACATTCTCCAATGAAAATGGGAAGGGAAGCGACTGTATTTGTGCCCAAAAATGATCTTCCGGCCGGAGGATCAAACAAGAAAATAACCTACAAAGATATAGTGTCTGCCATAAAGAAAGAAAAAGGGGCAAAGTACAGAATTGGATATACGCTTGAATTCTATCCGGAAGAAGGAAAATACCATTATAACGGACACAGAAACTGCCAAATAGTGCAGACTCCTAAGGAGACAAAAGAAAAAGGAAGCATTTGCCCCGCTTGCCACAGACCCTTAACAGTTGGTGTTATGCATAGGGTTGAGGAGCTTGCCAAAAGTTCCGACTGGTTTGGGAATGAAACAGTAAAATCAAACTCTAACGGAGTTAAATGGATTTTGGATTCAAATGGAAAACATCCTCCCTTTGTAAAACTTGTACAGCTTATACAAATTATTGCCGAGAGCCAGAGTTTGGCGGTAACAAATGTAAAAGTTATGGAAACATATAACAGGCTTTGTGACAAGTTTGGCTCCGAGCTTGAGGTGCTTCTTAAGGTTCCTGTTGAGGCTTTAGAGAAAGAAGCGGGGGAAAGACTCTCGGAAGGTATAGCAAAAGTAAGAAAAGGAGATATTGTTATTCTCCCCGGTTTTGACGGACAGTATGGAATTGTAAAAATATGGGAAGATAAAAAAGTATCTGAGAAGCAAATTAATCTTGTAAGTCAGCTCGGTATTGATTTTTAGGTTAATTTAAGATAATGTTAAGTTAGTCCCTCGTATATTAAACTGAGGGCGAAGGGAGGTGAAAATATGGCAGAAGCAAAACAAAAAGCTTTCATGGCCACATTAGAGGAGACATTTGCAAAACTTCCTCCTCTCTCGCCTAGTGTCCGCGAAGTTATAGTAACAATCACTCCTTGGCTCGCATTAATTTTCGGAGTTTTAGGAGTTTTAGCATCATTATCAGCTTTTGGTCTTTCCGCAGTTTTCTCGCCGGTGGTAGCGCTGGGAGGCGGAGTAGGCTTAGCAACAGGACTTATGGTAGCAGCAGTATTGGGTCTTGTTGAGAGTGCTTTGATGCTGGTTGCAACGCCAAACCTTTTTAAAAAGAAAGCGTTTGGATGGACACTTTTATTCTGGTCGGAAGTTGTTGCAGTAGTTGCAGCAGTAGTCTCCTTTTCGGTCGTGGGAGTATTGGTTTCTTTAATAGCTTTCTATTTCTTATTTCAAATTAAATCGTATTACAAATAAGAAGTAGAGGTTTTAGTATAAAGGGCTATTCCAATAAATAGGGTAGCCCTTTTGTTTTCTAATTTCTATTTTCCAGTTTCAAAATCTAACATCCAGCTTCAATTGTCTATCATCAAATAGTCAAGGTGTATAATTGTTCCAAATGTTTGAAGACAGAGAAGAGGCTGCAGTAAAACTAACTAAAAAACTAAAAAAAATAGTTAGAAACAAAGATGTTGCGGTGATTGCTCTTGTTAGAGGCGGAGTTGTTTTGGGGAAAATAATTGCAGATTATTTTAATTCTTCCTTGGACATTATGGTTATAAAAAAAATAGGAGCTCCGGATAACAGTGAGCTTGCAATAGGGGCAGTAGGCCCCAAAAATACTGTTTATTGGAATAATAGGTTGTGTAATATCCTTAATATTTCAGAAGAAGAAAAATTAAAACTAAAGGAACGCAAGGAAGTTGAAAGGATACAGCAGGAAGTCATTTTAAAACATAGCAGGGTTGACTTTAAAGAAAAAACAGTTATTCTTGTTGATGACGGTATTGCAACCGGTGCGACGGTAATAACGGCAGCAAGGTTTTTAAGAAAAGAAAAAGTTGAAAAGGTGATTCTTGCAGTACCCGTTCTTTCTAAAGATACATTACGAAATATTAAGAAATACTTTGATACTGTTGTTTATTTGTTAGCTGTCGGGGATTTCTACGCAGTTGGGGAATTCTATAAAAACTTTCCTCAAGTAGAAAACGAGCAAGTTTTAAAAATTTTAGGTAAAATATAATTATGAAAATAATAGTGGGTCTTGGTAATCCCGGATTAAAATACGAACGGACAAGACACAACTTAGGCTTTATTGTCCTTGACCATTTCCTGAAAAACTTTCAGCCCGAAGGAGAAGGAGATTGGGAAGAGTCCAAAAAGTTCAAAAGTGATTTTGCCCAAATTTCTTGGCAGCCAAAAAAAGGAGTATTCGAAAAAGTTATTCTTATAAAACCACTGACTTACATGAATAACTCCGGAATGGCGGTAAAAGCGGTTAAAGATTTTTATAAAGTCCAAAACTCAGATATTTGGATTATTCATGATGACGTAGATTTAGTGTTGGGAAGCATGAAAATACGCCTTGGCGGGGCATCGGCGGGCCACAGGGGCGTTGAATCTATAATTAATGCTTTGGGTACAGACAAATTTTGGCGATTCAGGCTTGGTATAGGCCGGCCCAAGCAAAATACAAAAGAAGGTTCAAAGGCTATATTTTTTAGGGGAGTCGACGAGTATGTATTGGGAGACATGGCAGGCCAGGATTGGAGTAAGGCAAAAGCACTTGTTAAAAAGGCAGTTAAAGCTCTGGAAACCGCGCTTGAGAAAGACTTAGAAACTGCGATGAACAGGTTTAACAGCAAATAATATATGAAGTCCGTAAACCAGGTTTTAAAAAAATTTAATCCCGTACAGGATAAATATATCTCAAGAGATTTCCAAGCTTTTGGAATTTATTTAGCGGAAGAGCTTGATGATTATAAACACAGAAGCCTTTATATTAAACTGGCTAAAACGGTTCACCGGTCAATTCTTGAGAAAGCGCTGTCTTTTGTTTCCGATTCAAACGCAGATAATAAAGGGGCACTTTTTATGTGGAAATTAAAGCAATTAAAAACTGCGGATGTAATTAAAGATAAATGACAGCACACGTTTTTGTTTTCGGTTTTGTACAGGGTGTAGGCTACAGGCAGTCTGTAAAAAGAAAAGCAAGGTCTCTGGGATTGACCGGATGGGTTAAAAACCTGTCCGACGGCCGCGTAGAGGTAACATTTTGCGGACCGAAAGAGAAAATAGGAGAAGCTATAGATTTTTGTAAAAAAGGACCTTTTCTGTCCGAAGTAAAACATTTGGATATAGAATGGGAAGATAAAGATTACAGTTACTCCGGATTTGATGTTACGCGTTAGCTCATTTTTTTAGAGACAGCAAGGCTTGCTATTAAGGTTACAATAGGAACCGCAAGTATAAGTCCGCTGCTTCCCGCAATAATTCGTATTATCTCGCCGGAGATTATTTCATTATTTAATATTACCCAGTAAGGTAAATGTGCCGGGTTTAATGCAAGGAAAATAAATATTGCAATCGAACTTCCGGCATAAGCTAAGATAAGTGTGTTAACCAAAGATGCAATATGCTCTTTTCCAACTCCAAAACCCTTTTTTAACAGTTGCGAAAACTTTAGTTTATCATTGGTTTTTTTGAGCTCAAAAATGGTTGCGGATTGCGTAGTTGTTATATCGTTTAAAGCTCCCAGCGTGCCAATAATAATACCGCTTAAGAAAAGCCCTTTTATGTTAATAAAGCTTGTTGTCCCAATCATAAGAGTGGCAAAATCCTCATTTCCAAGTCCTGTAAGTTTAGCGAAGTTTATTGCAAGAATAGAAAAAGCAGCTGCAAGTATCAGCGCAATAAGGGTTGAAATAAGTGCAACGGTTGTTTTTTTGGAAACCCCGTGGGCAAGATAGGTGCTTACAAAGATGATAGCAACTGAGCCTACGACGGTAACCGTCAAAGGATCTTTTCCCGATAGAATATTTGGGATTATAAATACCATAATTATAAAAAGGCTGGAAGTCATCCCTAAAACAGAGCCAATACCCTTAAGTCCGGCAACTATTACAATAAGTACAAAGAACAATACAAGAAGAATCAGAAGGGGATTTAATCTATAAGCGTCATAAATAGAATATGAGGCTTTACCGCTCTGGTCTGTAATTTTTGTTAAGATTACTTCTTGTCCCTGGGAAACCTCCTGGTCTTTTGTTATCTGGCTGTCTTTTCCGTAAGAAATATTTATTGTTTTACCGCTGTCGGGGCCTGTTGTAATTTTTACTTCCAGATTTTGAAATAAGACTTTATATCCCATTACGTTGTTTTCTCCGGAGCTTATGACCTTGACAACAGTGCCTTTGTAATAATCTTGAACAGGGACATTAGTTTGTGCAAAAATTCTATGTTGGGGAAGTAGAAAAAAGAAAGCGACAATAATTATAAAAAGTATTTTTCGCATGCCGGTAAATTATACCAAAAATTATCAGGGTTTTGGTCCCTTGACAAATGCAACTAAGTTGCATATACTCATACTTTATGGAAAGGAAAACACCCGCAAAAAAGACAATTTCCGAGTTTTTAAATTCTACAGTTTCACCGGTTGATATAGAACAAATTATAGAATATCTCCGCTCAAAGAATTTAAAAACAAATAAAGTAACCGTTTACAGAATTATCGAGCATTTTTATAAAGAAGGTATAGTTACAAGACTTGAGCTTGGGGAAGGTAAGTTCAGATATGAATTAAACAGAAACCACCATCATCATCTGATTTGTCAGAAGTGCGGGAAAATTGAAGACTTTAAAGATGTGACTATACAAGAACTGGAGAAGAAAATTTTTAAACAAAGGGGTTTTTTGGTAAAGTACCATTCATTGGAGTTTTTTGGGATTTGCAAAAATTGTCAGGGATAAATTATGGAAGCGGTATTGTTATCTTTTTTTACTTTCATTTCTACATCATTAGGCGGTATTTTCGCTTTACGAAACAAGGAAAAATTGCATCTTATAATGAGTTTAACCGCCGGGGTTTTGGTAGGAGTAGTTTTTTTCGATATTCTCCCTGAAATTTTTAGCCTTTCAATGGAAAAAAGATTGGATATTACCCCCGCATTTATTGCCCTGGTTGTGGGCTTTTTGTTGATACACATATTAGAAAAATTTGCTTTGATTCATACAGAGCATGAAGAAGAATATGCAACCCACAGACATCCTACGGTAGGTTTAATAAACGCTTCCGGGCTTTCCTTTCATAGTTTTTTGGACGGAGTTGGAATAGGCCTCGGTTTTCAAGTAGGTCCCCATGTGGGCTTTATAGTTGCTCTGGCTGTAATAGCTCATGATTTCTCAGACGGTCTTAACACGGTTACTCTGATGCTCAGTCATAAAAATACTTCAAGAAAAGCTTCAATATTACTTTTAGTTGATGCTACTACACCAATACTTGGAGCATTTTCTACGCTTCTTTTTAAGATACCGGATAACATTTTAATGCTATACCTTGGTTTTTTTGCAGGCTTTCTTCTATATATTGGCGCAAGCGACCTGTTACCGGAAGCCCATAGCAAGCACAGTTCTTACAAGATGATTGGTTTAACCATAATAGGGGTTTTATTTATATTCTTAGTAACGCGGTTTACTTAACCTCGCAGATCTTTCCTTCGTAAAGACTTTTTAGGCTAAAAATTACAGAGAAAATAAGAAGTGCCAAAACTGCCAAATGAAGTCCCAGCGCGCCGAAAGGAATAAGGGTTAAAGAGGCAGAAAGCCCTATTAAGGAAAGGACTGAAAATCCGCAAGAGGAACATCCTGCGACGGCAATTCCCAAAAGAGCGCTTCCTCCGACAGTAAAACTTAATTTACCTTTTTTGTTTTCAAGAGTAAGCATGGTTTTGATAATTAAAAGGATATTAAATCCTACAAGAAGGGAAGTAATAACAAGAAGGAAAAAATCCAAATTTGATAACGCGGTCCAGGAGCCCTCTAGAAGGTTTAAAAAAATAAACAATTTATAAATAATTGGAAAATTACCTATAAGAGTGTGATAGACAAGATTATAATTTAATATAAGTACGGATAAAGCAAAATAAAAAAGAGAAATAACTAAAACAAAAACTATAGATTTGAAAGAAAATAATTCTTCTTTTGCTGTTAATCCGAAAGAGGAAAAGGACATCTTATTTAGCTTTTGCTAATTCCTGGTCAATGAGTGTTTTAAATGCGCTGTAGGGTTGTGCTCCTACCACCGATTGTCCGTCGACAAAGCTTGTCGGTGTCCCGTTTACTCCGGCTGCTTGACCGTCTTTTACATCGCTTGCCACCTGTGCAGCATATTTATCGCCGTCTAAGCAGGAATTAAATTGGCTTGTATTAAGCCCCAAATCCGAAGCAAACTGTTCGAGATTAGCCTTGCTGAAAGCTCCCGAATTTTCCTGTCCCTGGTGTTTATAAAGGTAATCGTGATAATCCCAGAATTTACCCTGGTCGTTAGCACAGTAAGCAGCTTCTGCTGCCCAGGTAGATTCCTGTCCTAAAAATGCGTAATTCCTGAACGCAAATTTAACTTTTCCCGTATTTACATAATCTTTTATTAAATCACCCTCGACGTTTGTAAACCATTGTTCGCAGAAAGGGCATTGGAAATCGGCAAATTCAACAATGGTTACTTTTGCATTTTTATCACCGAGTACAGGAAAAGCTCCGGTGGATACATTTACTTTGGCTCCGGGCGCGGGAGTTGCCGCTCCGGAGGCTTGAGGAGCTGCTGCTTGCTGATTACCCGTATTACTATTTTCAAGATATGCAACTTTTGTCGTTAACACTCCTAAAAGAAAAGCGGCAACCAGTAAAAGCGCCATTAAAATAGGTGTGTATCTCATGTTTTGCAGGTTAAAATCGGGGATTTTAAAAGAAACTACTTTTTCCGCTTTAGCTTCCGAAACGGAGCTTTTTTTCTCGACTGCTTTTTTCGGCATACGTGCATTTTATATTTTCCAAAGATTTATTGTCAATAGGTAAAAGGTAAGTAAAGGTATTTTTGAAAGATTTTAATAATTATTATATAGTATAAATAAAAGGGGGTGATGAAATATGATGTGGGGATACGGAAATTACGGAGCAGGTTTTGCCGGTTTTTGGATACTGGGAGTTGTTTTCTATTTGGTAGCTTTTTTTGATCTGGTTCTCTTGGGAATGTGGCTTTGGAAACAGCTTAAAAAGAAATAATAAATTGACATATTAAAATTTATGTTCTACTCTAATCTTAATGAGTAAATCTTCTGTTATTGAAATCCCCGAACCTAAAATTACTTCTCTGATTTTTGCCGATACAAGGTTTGCGTTAATCTGGTTGCTGCTTCGTATGTATGTTGGCTGGGAATGGTTTTCGGCCGGCCTTGAAAAAATCCAAAACCCAGCTTGGGTGGGAGGGAAAGCCGGGACTGCCTTAGGAGGATTTATAGCAGGTGCTTTAGCAAAATCTTCGGGAACCCATCCGGATGTCCAAAGCTGGTATGCAACTTTTCTTCAGCAGTTTGTTATTCATAATACGGTTTTGTTCTCTTATATTGTTTCTTTCGGGGAGCTTTTGGTCGGAGTTGCGCTTATTTTGGGTCTTTTTACGGGGATCTCTGCGTTTTTTGGCGCTTATATGAATATGAACTATCTTTTGGCAGGTACGATTAGCACAAACCCCGTTCTTTTTGCCTTTGAACTTTTACTGATTCTTGCTTGGAGAATTGCAGGATGGTGGGGTTTGGATAGATTTGCTCTGCCCCTTGCAGAAAAACATTTAACAGGAAAGATACCTTCCAGAAGGAAAAAACATGGATAAAATAGTTTTTTTTGACGTTGAGCCCTGGGAAGAAGAGCATCTAAAAAATGCTCTTTCCGGTTCTGAAGTTACTTTTACTACAGAAAAGCTCACGGAAGAAAATGTCTCAAATTTTATCGATGCCAAGGTAATATCAACTTTTATCTACTCCACAATAGATAAAGCATTGCTGGATAAACTTCCTAACCTTAAATTTATTACTACAAGGTCAATGGGCTTTGACCATATAGATACGCAATACTGCAAACAAAAAGGGATAACGGTTTCAAATGTCCCGACATATGGTTCTTATACTGTTGCCGAGCACACATTTGCCCTTATTTTGGCGATAACAAGAAAGCTTCTTCCGGCAATTGCCAAGGCAAAAAAAGGAGATTTTACTCCCGAGGGGCTTGAAGGATTTGATATCCACGGAAAAACTTTGGGAGTCGTAGGGGCAGGACATATAGGAGGAAATGTTGCTAAGATCGGGCGCGCATTCGGAATGAATGTGCTTGTTTTTTCAAGGCATGTTGATGAAGAGTTGGCAAAGGACCCGGGAATTAAATTTGTAGATTTGGATACACTTTTGTCTTCTTCAGATATTATCACTCTTCATTTGCCTTTTACAAAAGAAACAGAGCATTTAATAAATATGGGTAATATTGGAAAAATTAAAAAAGGAGCAGTGTTAATAAATACGGCAAGAGGGGCTTTGGTCGAAACACAGGCAATACTTCAAGGCTTGGAGAAGGGGATATTGCAAGGAGCAGGCTTAGATGTTTTAGAAGAAGAATGTGATTTAAGGGAAGAAAAAGAACTTCTAACGGCAGAATTTTTCAAAACCTGCGATATTAAAACAGACCTTTTAAACCACGTGCTCTTAACAAGGGACGACGTTATTATTACTCCGCATAACGCCTTTAACAGCAAAGAAGCTTTGGAACAAATAAACGATACAACAGTCTCCAATATAAAAGCTTTCCTTTCCGGTACCCCGCAAAACACGGTATAGTTTAGAATGAATGGTTCATAGTAGATAGTAGAAATGAACTATGAACAATAGACTATCCACTATTTTGACTCTTGACAAAAAAACCGCAGATGTTATATCCTCTCTATATCCCCCCAGGGGGGATAATAAAGAAGCATGGATAAAAAAATTATTGCACTTTTTTCTATTTTTACCTTCGCTGTTATAGGAATTGCAATTTTTGTTGTAGGGTCAGGCAACCCAAAAGCGGAGTTACAAAAAACAAAGGGTGCAAAAATATTAACTACAATAACCTCAAAATCAGCAGGAAACATTCCGTATAGCGGGCCGGATTTAATTGAATCATTTCCCATTAAAAATGTAGGAGACAAAAATCTGGAAATTGCCAATATCGCTACTTCCTGTATGTGTACAAATGCCTATTTAAAGCAAGGAAGCAATAAGAGTGAAGAGTTTGGAATGAAAGGAATGTCTGCTCCCTCAGCTTGGAAGGGGATTATTAAGCCGGGGGAAACGGCAGAAATAGTTGCAGATTTTAACCCTTCATATCATGGGCCTTCGGGAATAGGTCCTATTCAAAGAACCGTAAGTTTTGAAACCAACGATCCGGACAACCCTTATGTAGAATTCAATTTTGACGGGACGGTTATAAAATGATGAATAACAAACTATTAAAGGACTACAGGAAGTTATTAAATAAAAATTATTTTTTATTGTTTTTGCTAGTGATAATTGCTTTTCTGTCAGGTTTTATAATAGACAGGAAGATAGGGAGTAGGGCCGAAGTGAGGCAACAAACAAAAGCAGCATCCTTTCAAAATACTTCAGCAAATGCCGCTCCAAGCGAGGCAAATATAGCAAAGCTTCAAAGCGAAGTTATTAAAAAAGAATATGTGTTCAAAATTAAATGGGGAGATCTGGGACAAAAAATGATTGCTGACGGCGTTATAGATAAAGAAAAGCTGACAAAAGCGGTAACAGGAACAGACAAATTACCTCAAGATTTAGATAAATATCTTACAGAATACCAAAATTCAATAGAGCTTAATCAAAATAACGCACAATTTTGGGTAGACGTTTTATGGGCTTTAGGTCTTGCGAATAACAATCCTATTTTAAATAGCGGTCCTATGGTAGAAGGGGGGAATACGGGAGGGTTTGCATCTACCGGCGGATATACAATCGGAGTAAATCAGCCCATGAATATTTATTCGAAATACCAATATATAAACCTTTCCAAAGACCAGGAAAATGAGGTTTACGAAATTGCATCTAATATTTACAGGCCTTGCTGCGGAAATTCTACAGCTTTTCCCGATTGCAATCATGGAATGGCAGCTCTCGGGCTTATAGAACTCATGGTTTCCCAAAATTTTTCTAAAGACGATATCTATAAAACAGTTCTTGCTTTTAACACTTATTGGTTTCCTCAAACATATCTTGATACCGCCTATTATTTTCAACAAAATGGTAGAGATTACTCTAAAGTTTCACCCCAAGAGCTTCTTTCAAAGACTTTTTCAAGCGCAATGGGCTACCAGGTGATTCAGAAAAAAGTAGGGGCAATAAAATGGCCTGCGTTACAAAACGGAGGGAGCTGTGGAGCATAAATGGTTTTCCAAATTTCTTTAATTGCAGCTTTTATTGCAGGAATGGTGGCTCTGTTTGCCCCATGTTGTATAACTTTTTTACTCCCTTCATATCTTGGAAGTGTTTTTAAAGAAAAAGAAAAAGTTCTTCTTATGACACTAATTTTTGGTCTTGGCATTTTCGTTATGCTTTTTCCTGCTGTTATCGGGACAGGATTAATTTCAAAATTTCTCTTCAGGTACCATGACAATGTTTATTATTTAGGTGGAATTGTTTTGATAGCGGTTTCGGTAGTTACTTTCTTGGGAATAAAGCTTCCGATGCCAAATTTCCCGAGAAATAAAAATCCTGAAAAAGTAGACGCGGTTTCGGTTTTTACAATGGGGATATTCTCGGGAATTACAAGCGCGTGTTGTGCTCCTGTTCTTGTAGGGATTTTAACTTTTGCGTTTCTTTCACCAAATTTAATCGGAGCAACTTTAATAGGCGCAGTTTATGTGTTAGGTATGGTAACACCTCTTCTTTTAATATCGTTATTCCTAAACGGACGAATAGACAAAGTTCAATTTTTAAGAAAACCGGCAGGGCAAATAAAGTTACTGGGTAAAACTTATTTTATTATGACAAGCAATTTAATTGCTTCAATGATATTTTTATTAACAGGGCTTTTGACGCTTGTTTTGAACTATAAAGGTGTGCTTTCGATGGCAAAAAGCGAGGGATTTGCGCAAATGATTCAGAATGCAGGAGGTTATGTAAATCAATACGTAGGGAATAACCTGATTTTAAATATTATTTTCTTTATACTTGTTATAGCGTTCGCCTTTTATATTTCAAAAAGGATTAAGTAAAACTATGGAGACCGATATAAAAACTTTATATACATGTCCTATGGATCCGGATGTTATTAAACATTCTCCGGGCTTTTGTCCTAAATGCGGAATGGATTTGGTGCCGTTAATAAAAAAGGAAAAGACCGAAGATAACCATTCTCATCACAGCTCAATGGAGGATAACTTCAAAAGAAGATTTTTCATTACTCTTCCATTGGTAATTTTTACAATGTTACTTTCTCCGAATATCCAAAAATGGTTCCATTATGTTTTTAACTTTCAAGGAAGGGAAATCGTACTTTTTACATTGGGTACTTTTATATTTTTTATAGGAGGAATGCCATTTTTTATTGCCGCAAAGGGGGAATTAAAAGCAAAATCTCCTGCGATGATGACCCTTGTAGCTTTTGCCATTACAGTAGGTTACATATTTTCCGTGGCGGCCACTTTTCTTTTTCCGGGAGAGTCTTTATATTGGGAAATTTCAACTTTAATTTCCGTATTCCTTCTGGGACACTGGCTGGAAATGAGAGCTGTAAGGGGCGCTACGGGAGCTCTTTCGGAGCTTGCCAAACTTATTCCGCCCAGCGCACACCTTATAAAAAACGGTAAAACAATAGATGTAAAAACTGAAGAATTAGCAATAAAAGACGTGGTTATTGTTAAGCCCGGAGAAAAAATTCCTGTTGATGGAGTTGTTTTGGAAGGCCAATCTTTTGCAGACGAATCTATGGTTACCGGAGAATCAAGGCCCATTTCCAAACAGAAGGGCGATAAGGTAATAGGAGGCACTATTAATCAGGACGGGTCTTTAACAATAGAAGTTTCAAAAACAGGTTCCGATACTGTAATCTCGCAGATAATGAAGCTGATACAAGAAGCTCAGAGTTCGAAACCGAATGTGCAGCATCTCGCAGACAGGGCAGCGGGCGTGCTCTTTTATATTGCCGTTATTGCAGGTTTTGTCTCATTCATTTTTTGGCTACTCATTATTCCTCATGGTCTAATTTTTGCAGCTACAATTGCCGTTGCGGTTGTTGTTGTCGCATGTCCGCATGCATTAGGACTTGCGATTCCCACGGTTACCACCATAACCTCTACTCTTGGCGCTAAAAACGGAATTTTGATTAAAGAAATGAAAGGCTTGGAGATCGCAAGAAAAATAAATTATGTTGTTTTTGACAAGACGGGAACTCTAACAAAAGGGGAGTTTGGGGTTTCTTCCGTAGGTGTTTTTACAGGGGTCGAGATCTCCAAAGATGAACTCTTAAGACTAGCCGCATCACTTGAAACAAACTCACAACACTCAATTGCAAAAGGTATATTAGAAGAGGCAAAAAAAAATAAATTAAATACTTCAAAAGTCTCGAACTTTAAATCGTATCCTGGTAAAGGCGCAGTTGGGACCGTAGATGGGGTAAAAGTTGCTGCAGGCAACAAAGCCCTGATGGATCAGCTTGGAATAAAAAACCAAAACTTTGATAATAAGTCAACAGGGACACAAGTTTTTGTAGGAATTGATAATAAGCTTTCAGGTGTCATCTTCTTAAAAGACCAAATAAGAGAAGATTCAAAAGATGTTGTGGATAAGCTTCACAGCATGGGAATAAAAGTAGCAATGTTAACAGGAGACGTAAAAGAAGTTGCAGAGGAAGTAGGAGAAAGACTTAATATAGACACGGTTTTTACGGGAGTTTTGCCCGGGGATAAGGTAGAGAGAGTAAAAGAGCTTCAAAAAGGAGGAAATATTGTCGCAATGGTAGGGGACGGAGTCAATGACGCCCCCTCATTAACCCAAGCGCATGTTGGGATAGCTATAGGAGCGGGAACAGATGTTGCAATTGAGTCAGCGGACATAGTTCTTATGAAAAGCGACCCTTTGGATGTAGTTAAGGCAATTTCTTTAAGCAGAAAAACAAATTCCAAGATGGTTCAAAACCTCGCATGGGCAACAGGTTATAATGTCTTTGCAATTCCGACAGCTGCGGGAATACTTTATCCGACATTCGGAGTATTACTTAGGCCGGAATGGGCGGCACTTCTTATGAGTGCCTCATCTATAATAGTTGTATTTAATGCGTTACTTTTAAGGAAGACAAAGCTGTGAGCGACTTTAGAAAAGAAAGGGGGTGGAAACAATTAAAAAATTAATATTGTTACTATCTGTAACTGCGTTTTTTTTGTTGGTTAAGCCCTCTTTTGCGCAGATGGGAGGAATGATGGGAAACTATCAGGGGCAAAATCCTCCTTCCCAAAGCGATATTCAAAAAGAACAGAATGAGCAAAATGAAGGACAGGCAATTTATCAAAAACTTCAGGATAAGAGGATAACCTGTAAAGATTTAACAAACGACGACTTAGAAAAACTGGGTGATTATTTTATGTGGCAGGCGCTCGGAAGCACAGAAAACCATTTTTATATGGACCAGAGAATGACGCAAATGATGGGAGATCAGGCTAATACCCAAGTGCACATAGCATGGGGACAAAGGGGAAGCGGATGCTCTGCGAATACTCCTCTTTCTTCAAATACTCTTCCATCTCAAATGAATGTAAATGGTACAACCGGATTACCAATGATGGGCATGATGGGTTATTCAATGATGGCTGATAACAATGGGCTGGGCATTTTTTCTTTGATACTGTTGTTAACGGCATTGGCTGATCTTATTCTTCTCGGAGCATTGCTTTTTAAAAAAGTCAGAAAATAGGTTGACAAAAATAAGGTATTGAGAATATACTTAATCCCTAAGGGGGAGATATATGTATAGACCAAAAGATACACAGGAAAGAATATTGCACAGGCTAAAAATTTCAAGAGGACATCTTGATAAAGTTATTAGAATGATAGAAGACGATGAATATTGCATAGATGTTATGCATCAGATTCATGCAGTAGAAACAGGTCTAAAAGAGACCGGAAATCTCGTTTTAGAGAATCACCTTAACTCTTGCGTGGCAGATTCAATTTCCCAAGGAAAAAAGGAAGAAGCAATCAAAGAGGTAATGAGCGTATTTAAGAGCAAAGTTTAAAAAAAGAACATATTTTTGGTTCTTTGATATTGATATCGAACAACCTTCTCCCACTTGACAAAAGGTGTTTAAAAGTAGTATTTTAATATTTGAACAACCATTAAAATATGAAATTACCATTCAAAAATCAAGCAGGGAATTTCTACGAAGATAGGGCATCTCTTTTAAAATGCGTAGGAGACCCCAACACACTTAAAATACTTGATGCTTTATCAAGAGAAGACAATCCTTGTGTTTCCGATATAACAAAAAATCTAGATATTTCAATTTCCGCAGTCTCCCACCAGCTTTCAAAATTAAAATCTATGGGAATAGTAGAAACAAAAAGGACAGGCCAGACAATTTGTTATTCGTTGTCCAACAGCGAAAATGCTAATTTTGTAAAAAAGTTGATTGACAGGGGTTAAACCCTTTGATATTTTAATAAAGCAAGGAGGTGACATATGGCAGATTTAGTAATAACAGACCAAAATTTTGCGGAAGAAGTATTAAATTCTAAAACTCCGGTTTTAGTTGATTTT
The DNA here is from genome assembly GCA_021824155.1 of bacterium. Lineage (GTDB taxonomy): Bacteria > Patescibacteriota > Microgenomatia > Levybacterales > UBA12049 > JAKALS01. Next base: position 31,923 of record JAKALN010000005.1, read on the forward strand.
TGGGCGGATTGGTGCATGCCTTGCAGAATCGTGAGCCCGATAGTCGAAGAATTGGCAAAGGAATACGGGGATAAACTTAAAGTAGGAAAGCTAAACGTTGACGAAAACGGACAAACAGCACAAAGTTACGGAATAATGAGTATCCCAAGCCTTCTTGTATTTAAAGACGGACAAGTTGTAAAACAAATGGTAGGTGCCCAAAGCAAAGATAATTTCAAAAGGGAAATAGACAGCGTTCTCTAAATTTGAGATTGGACAATAGATGTTAGAAGTTAGAACTTGAAGTTAGCGGTTGGATGTTAGATTTCAATTTTCTATCTTCGAACTTCGAATTCTAGCTTCTAGTTTCCAGTTTCTATTATCAAATATGACCTACGACGTAATAATTATAGGAAGCGGGCCAGCAGGTTTGACTGCAGCCATTTATACAACAAGAGCAGATTTAAAAACTCTGGTTATATCGGGTGTTAAGTGGGGTGGACAGCTTATGCTTACAACCGCAGTCGAGAACTTTCCCGGTTTCCCCGAAGGAATCCAGGGGCCCGAACTTATGATGAAAATGAGAAAACAGGCAGAAAGGTTCGGGACAGAGTTCGTCGATGACGATGTAACCTCTGTTGATTTTTCCAAAAAACCTTTCAAAGCTTCGGTAGGGGAGAAAACTTTTGAAGGAAAAAGCGTAATTATAGCAACAGGCGCAGATACTATGTGGCTTGGTGTCCCGGGAGAGCAGGAAAGAATAGGAAAAGGAGTATCTTCTTGCGCTCCCTGTGACGCCGCGTTCTTTAGAAATAAAAATGTAATTGTAGTAGGAGGAGGAGACTCTGCTATGGAAGAAGCAGACGTTTTGTCCAAGTTTGCTTCCCAGATATCTATTGTTCACAGAAGAGATGCTTTTAAAGCTTCTGAAATAATGCAAAAAAGAGTCAAAGAAAATTCCAAAATAAAAATAATGTTTAATTCTGAAGTTGTTGAAATACTGGGAGAGCAGAAAGTAGAGAGAGTTAAGATTAAAAATAATAAGACAGGAAATATTGAAGAAATGCCTATAGACGGAGTCTTCGTCGCAATAGGACATATGCCAAACAGCAAAGTATTTACCGGAATCGAGACAGACGAAAAGGGGTTCATAAAAGTAAAAGAGCATTATTTAACTAACATAGAGGGTGTTTTTGTTGCCGGAGACGTTCATGACCATGAATACAAGCAGGCAATAACAGCAGCAGGCTTCGGCTGTGCTGCGGCTTTGGAAGTCCAAAACTGGTTAAGAGCACAGGAATAGCCTCGAAAAATGACCTATAGTTGACTTTAGAAGTCATCTTTTGTAGAATACCCTTTCTATGGGAGCAAAACAAGAATCTCAAGCCGGAAACAGAGGAACGAATCCCCTTCGTGAATTATCTGTTTGTTTAGGTAGTGAACAGGAAAGGTATGGCTTCGCTCTGATCAACGCAAGAGAGCCATTAGGAGTAATCAGCGATTTACTTGTCGCTATTGATAGTGGGGAAGTAACACTTATTCCTCTTGATATGTTTGAATATAGAGTTAAAGATCCTTTTGTTAGATCTTTTTCAATACTTCCTACTTTCCGTCTTTCGCAGATGATTGGTGATGAGCCCGGAAGATTCGACGGACAGTTTATAGCAGAAGAATACAGCGGTCAACAGCCTTTTCTTCTTATCCCTTCAGACCAAGTCGAAAAGGATCCCTCTTAATCTTCTCCAAAGGATATAAATATAGTAATTTTGGCGGTTGCCCTAATTATTGCCTGACTGGGTTTTTCTTATAGCTTCAACCTAAATTGACTTTTTTTCTTCCTGTGCTTATAATCCCTCATAAATGAGCAGACGCGAACTTCTTTTTATTATTCTTTCGGGTTTGGTAATTTTTATTCTGGTTTTTATTGCCGTTTATCGTTTGGGAGGAGGAAATTTGAATTTTCCAAAAATACGACAAACTGTAACCCCAACACCAAACCCGGTTGCAAATTCTGTAATAAAAGTAACAAGCCCTTACGTAAACCAAAAAGTAAAAACCCCGTTTAAAATAACCGGAGAGGCAAAAGTATTCGCAAATAATTTTACATACAGAGTTACCGATTCTTTGGGAAGAATTTTAGGTGAGGGTCAAGTAATGGCTAAAAGCCAAACAATAGGTTCATTTGCGCCATTTGAAATCACAATAACTTCTCTTCCTGATGTTACCGGCAAAGGCCAAATAGAAGTGTTTAATTATTCAAACAGCGGAAAAGTAGCTAATGAATTAAAAATCCCCGTTACAATAGAATAAAGTAGTTATTTATTGGCCACACAGGAAGCTTTTACGTCAACTTTTGTAACTCCGCCGGATAGAGGAGAGGATGTAACATTATAATCGATTCTTCCGGACTGGAAAATTATACCATCGTGCGGATTTATCGTGACGTTTCCGTTTTCTACTGTACCGTCAGCCTTAATATCTAAAGTGCCTGATGATGTCCCTACCTGTAAGTGCCCGTTTTCGGATGTCAATTTTAAATGCGGAATAAACGCTCTTCCGTCTTCGCCGCTTAAGTCTAAATTTGCTCCGGTAGGTAAATTAACAATAAGTTCTCCTTGTTTTGGTCCATTATTGCAATCTACAAGTCTTACATTATTAACCTGGCTTGGAGTTTGAAGAAATACTCCGGCCTCTGCGGCACCCGCTAAAACAATAACCGCTCCGGCTACTTTTGCTGCAGGACCCCTGAATCTTCGTAATCTTTCCATAGGGCCATATTATAAACAATTATTTTTTAAAATCAACAGTTATCTTGATTCTTGGGCATTTATAATATATACTCCCATTTCATGACAGAAGGCCAACCCAAAGAATTATCGGTTTTAGAAAGTCTAAAAACAAGAAATCCCCAAGGGAACCTAGCTGCTCTTGCAGTACAATATTTACAGACTCAAGAGGAAATGGCAGCTTTTCTAGAAGAATACACAGAACATTTAAGGGTAACATCAAACAATCCTATGACAAGAAGAGACCCTTTAAAAGCTGCCACAGGAGACATTCTTCAAGCGGCATGGGAATATCCGTATGATGTTGTTAGAAAATGGGACGGATTTATACACACAGGAGTTATTCCTCCCCGAGATCTACTTACCACTTCTACAAGAAAAAAACACAGAGGAAACGGCGGATTTTAAAATCTGGTATACTGTTGGAAATCCTCTTAAATGTCTTTAAGAACAAAGAAAAAAACAAAAAAAATTAAAAAAGGCCGGATAAGAATTTTTGGTCTTCTTTTTCTTTTTATAGGCCTTTCCCTAGTTTCTGCATCTGCTTATTTTTATTATCAACTAAGGAGTGTTCCCGACCTTAAGGAGGAAAATCAGGTAACTGTTTTGCCTTCCGACGTGGAAAAAGTTTTAGCGGGAAAAACAGGGCCAAAAATTACTTCCGAAACAGCAGTGCGTGCCCCAATTTTTATGTACCATTACATAGAGTATGTAGCCGATAAAAACGATACGATAAGGCGTAAGCTTGATATTACTCCGGATGTATTAACCTCCCAAATAGATACTTTAAAATCCGCAGGATATACTTTTATAAATCCTACAGACCTAACTCTTGCAATATCAGAAAAGAAAAAACTTCCTCAAAAAGTAATAATGTTGACGTTTGACGACGGTTATATGGATTTTTATACAAACGTTTATCCTATTTTAAAAAAAGAACAGGTAAAAGGAACGGTATATGTAATCCCTAATTTTCTTGACAGGCCGAATTTTATGTTTACTTTTCAGCTTAAAGAAGTTGCTAAAAGTCCTTTTGTTGAAGTTGGCGCTCATACAATGGATCATATTTGGCTTAAGGGGGTTGATAAACAAAAAGCTCAGTATGAAATCAGTCAAAGCAGGATTTCTTTGCAGAAAACCCTTAACCTTCCTATAGATTCTTTTGCTTATCCATATGGAGCCTTTGACCAACAAACGATTGAACTTGTGCAGAACGCAGGTTTTACAAACGCAGTGTCTGTTATTCCCGGAGTTATGCAGGCGGAACAGAATAAATATTTTTTATATCGTTTAAGACCGGGATACAGGACTGGGCAAGTTCTTTTAGACTATCTCTCCCAGAATACGTTTAAGCCCTGGTAATTTTACCTTTTTTTGTGACATTCTTTACTGCAATTTCTTTTTTTGCTTCTACCATATAACCACGTTAGTTTTACTTCTATGCCAAGCAGTATTGAAAGTGCAGTAACTTATGGGAATTTAGGTTTGGGGGAAGAACGGGATATTCCCTGGGGGTTTTCTTTGTCTCCAAGAGAATTGGAGGTCCTTGAACTGAAGGCAATGGGTTTGATAAATAAAGAGATAGCATGGAAGCTGGGAATAAGTCCGGATACGGTCAAGAATTTTCTTTCTTCAGCTTTACGTAAATCCGGGACAAATACAGTCGGTACAGTTTTAGCTCTTATTAAATCCGGAAGAATTAACAGGGAAAAATTGTTGGATGGGATTGATTTCGAAAGATATAAGTATTTATCCGTAAGACAGATACAATTAATACAACATATTTTAGTGCCATCAACATTTGAACAGACATCGAGCCAAATGGCATACGATATGGGAATCTCGGAACAGACATTTAAAAATCATTGCGGAGAAATATACAGGACTCTAGAAATTTCTCCCAGCATACTTAGGCTAAGAGTATTTATGTATCTTGCTCCAAGGAAATAGATAAAAATATCTTAGTAAATTTGACTTTTGATGCAGTTTGAGCTACAATCCGAGCCGCGATATGAACAGAGAGCGAGAGATGCAATATTTACAATGGCTTAGCGGGCCAAAATCTGCGGTAGGATACCCGGAAGTTCCTTTCAAGTATCAGCCCGTTGATACTCATCAGCTCCAAGTTCAAGATAGCCATTCCGAAACACATAAGCCTTCTTCAGGGCCAAGCGGAAGAAAAACCCACAGATAAACCCCATGCTATAATCAATAAATGATTACCTGTACTTTCGAAAATAAAGGAAAGGGAAATCTCCGACATGTAGTTGTTAATGCAATTATTTTAAAAGAGAACAATATTCTTCTTGTAAAAAGAGCTAAAAAATTAAAAGAAGGAGAAAAATGGGGGTTGATCGGCGGTTTTATTGAAAGAGATGAAACACTGGAAGAAGGTTTAATTCGCGAAGTTTTTGAAGAAGTAGGATACAGATTGAAAAAAGTAAGTTTTTTTACAGTTATAGATAATCCAAACAGAAAAGGAAGCGATTGGCAAAACATTAATTTTATATATATTTGTGAGGCAGGGGAAAAAGAAGGAAAAGCAGATTGGGAATCTACAGAGCAAAAATGGTTTGATTTAGATAATCTTCCAAGAGAAGAAGAAATTGCATTTGATCACCTTGAAATAATTAATCTGTATCTTAAATACAAAAACACCAGTTTTCCAAAATTAGTGAATTACTAAAAAGAAGCCGAGAATAATTTAATCATTTTTACTGTTTTCTTACATTCCTTTTACAGCCTATTGACACCTTCAGGCACGTATGTTAAGATAACCGTTGTGAATCAATCTTTCTCCGCAAATTCGGAGATAAGAGGACACTTTATGATGATATTTAGCAAAATTAATTTTTTAACCGCATAGCGGTTTTTTGCTGTTCTTCTTAAAGTTTCCTCTTAACATTTATTCATAGTTCTTTTTATGTTTGGGTTTTGACTCGAGGGCCGCCAGATGGGCGAGCCTCGCTTTTAAGCGGGCCCGAAGTTTACCTGGTTGAACGCCTCGTTTGCAACGAGGAGGTAGGGAGTTCGACTCTCCTCGGGTCCACAATTATTATTTAGTGCGTAGCGCTTGCCAGTAAAGACTCTGGCCGCTACACACTAAATAATAAACAAGATTAGCTCTTTGACAAGTGAAGGGAAGAACCTTATACCACGCTTTCTTTTAACTAAGAACGCGTATATAGGGTAAAGTCTTAAATATAATCTACTCATAATGTCGATAATGGATGCCTGGGAGGCTTTGGCCGAGGAAGGACGCATATGGCGGCGATACTCGTCGGGGAAGTGTCATAAACTTTTGATCCGGCGGTTTCCGAATGGGGTAACCTACCCGTTTACGGGTGGCCAATTATAAAAATAGGTTCGCAAGAATTTATATAGTGATTGGCTGGGAACGGCGTGAACTGAAACATCTTAGTAACGCCAGGAAAAGAAATCATTAGAGATTCCGTCAGTAGCGGCGAGCGAAAGCGGAACAGTCTAAACCACTGTTTACAGTGGGGTTGCAGGGCAAGCGATATTCGATGCGATTTTTTCTAGCAGAAAGACCCGGAATGGTCTTCCATAGAGGGTGAAAGGC
>JAKALN010000006.1 GCA_021824155.1 bacterium
ATACTTTGGGGCACACCCTTTACGCAAGATTTTTTACAAAATTTTTTAAAGACATCGGACTTGTTTCTTTTGATGAATTTGCAAAGAAAAGAGTTCAGCACGGAGTAATTTTAGGGCCGGACGGAAACAGAATGAGTAAAAGCAGGGGGAATGTGGTTAACCCCGATGATGTTGTTAGGGAATATGGAGCAGATACCGTAAGGCTTTACCTTTGTTTTATGATGCCTTATGAGGCAACTGCTCCCTGGTCAATGGGTGCAATCTCCGGAATTTACAGGTTTATAAAAAGGGTTTGGGATTTGGCGGAAAAAATCTCGGAAACAAAACTTGGACATGAGGATTTAATCCAAATGAATAAGACAATTAAAAAAGTAGGGGAGGATTTGGATAATTTCCATTTTAATACTGCGGTCGCGGCTTTAATGACCTGGCTTAATTTCTTATCTGCAAAAAAACAAATTGCAAAAGAAGAATATACCGTATTTATTAGGCTTCTTTCTCCTTTTGCCCCTTATGTTACCGAAGAGTTATGGCAAATTTTGGCGCTGAGGTCGCTATCCGAGCTCGATGAGTCTTCGGATGCAAGCACCCCTGCGGAACTCGGGGCACGCCCCGCTGAGCGGGGTCTAACGAAGACATCATCTCATCGGACAGCTCCCCGCGCCTTTAGTTCTATACATATGGAAAAGTGGCCGGAGTTTGATGCAAAATTCCTTGTTGAGGAAGAGGTTTCGGTTGCTGTCCAGGTAAACGGAAAATTAAGGGACACTATAAGAGTTCAAAGCTTGGAATTTAGAGTTCAGAATAAAATAGAAGAACAAGCGAGAAAGAGCGAAAAAGTACAGAAATATCTGGAAGGAAAGAAGATAATAAAAGTAATTTATATTCAAGGAAAAATAATTAATTTTGTGATAAATTAAATTTCTAATTATTCTAATTAATCTAATTTCCAAGTTTAGGTTAATTAGGAATTAGAAATTAAAAATTTTTCTATATGGATATTGCTCTAATCCTGGAAAAATTTAGGCCTTTTTTCCGCCATAACTGGCTTCCTTTAGCCTTGGGAATAGCTGGTTTGATATTGTTTATATATGGTTTGATATCCTTATTAGTTTCGAATTCAAAAAAGGCTGATTTGGTTTTCGAAACAACAGGTACATCTACGGAAAGCGCAAGATTAACTTCGCAAATCGCAGCAGATATAGAGGGAGCGGTTATAAAACCGGGCATGTATAAGCTCTCTGAAGGCGCAAGAGTTTGGGATATTCTTATACTGGCACAAGGTTTGTCCGAGAATGCCGATAGGGGTTGGATAGAGAAAAACCTCAATCTGGCAGCCAAATTATCTGACGGTGCTAAAATTTACATTCCAAGGGTCGGAGAGCTTCAAAAAGACGCAACAAATTTTGTTCAAACAGGTATTTCAGCGGGGCAAATTCGGGGTTTGCCGGCCCTTATAAACGTAAATACCGCTACAAGTGTCGAGTTGGATGTATTGCCCGGGGTAGGTCCGGTAACAGCAGAGAAGATTATAAGTAACAGACCTTATACTTCGATCGATGAGCTTCTTTCAAAAAAGGCAGTAACAAGCAAATTATTTTCCGAAATAAAAGACAAAGTAACAGTCCAATAAGCAAATGAGAAATGACAAATAAGCAAATGAATATAAAAATATCTAAGTCAACAAATAATCAACCCAAAGAAAGAGATATTCATGAAAGAATATATAAATTTGTTATTAGGATAATTGCTTTAACCAAGTCACTTCCTAAAAACCCTCAAAATGATGTGATAATTCATCAAATTGTTAAATCAGTAACCTCGATGGGAGCAAATGACCAGGAGGCTGACGGGTCTGAATCAAGAAAAGACTTTATAGCAAAATACTCAATAGTAAAAAAGGAGAATAAAGAGACCAATTACTGGTTAAGAGTTATAGGAGATACCAACCCTTCTATTAAAAAACGAATAGTAAATCTTCAAGAAGAAGGATTGGAGTTGGTTAGAATTATATCTGCAATTATATTAAGCGCAAAGAGAAAAATTTGATCATTTACAGATTCATTTGAGATTTGCTTATTTGCATATTTGATTATTTGATCTGATGTTTTTAAAACTCTTTATAGCTTTTCTTTTAGTTATATTATCGGTCCGTTTTTACTTCTTTTTTCAAAAAGGGGACACTTATAAAGACGGACAGAAAATAAGATATGAAACAACTATTTTTTCAGAGCCGCAGTCTAACTCAACTATCCAGAAAATAGACGTAAATCTTCCTACGGGTGAGAATGTATATATAACTCTACCGCGTTTCCCGGAATATAATTATGGGGATAGGATAATCATTTCTGGCCCCATACGAATTTTACCCCGCCATGGCGGGGGGCAATCATACGGGGCAAGCACTCGAATATTTAGTCTGCTATTTAATAAACAGCAGTATATATTTTCACAAAATTTCCCAAAAATTGAATATGTGAAAACAGATAAAGACCTTATTTTAGCAGTCATAACTTTTATACGACAAAGAGTTTTAGGAGTCTTTAATAATGCCCTGCCTCCGGATTTGGCAAGTTTACTTCTTGGAATAGTTTTTGGAATTAAGGCTCCGATGTCAAACAGTTTTTTTAACAGTTTAAAACTTTCCGGAGTTCTTCATATAATCGCGGCTTCGGGGATGAATGTAACCATGGTTGGAGGTTTTTTAAGCTCATTTTTCATAATTTTCTTTAAAAGGCAAACGGCGGTTATCTTAAGCATCTTTGGAATTATTTTTTATGCTTTTCTTGCGGGATTCTCAGCTTCTATTGTCAGGGCATCCATAATGGGAATTCTTGTTTTTTCTTCCCAAATCTTAGGAAGGCAAAGTTTTGCCTCTTATGGACTTTTTGTGACCGCTTTTATTATGCTTTTTATTTCTCCTAATTTAATTTTTGATATTGGTTTTCAATTATCTTTTACCGCAACAGCGGGACTTTTATACATAAGGCCTCTTTTTGACTTTAAGAATCTTAAAAAAATTCCTCTTTCGGAAGATGTTTTAATAACTCTAAGTGCCCAGATAGCCACGCTTCCGATACTTTTAGCAACTTTTGGGACTTATTCTATGTGGTCGGTAGTAGTAAATGGACTCGTGCTTTGGACAGTGCCAATACTTATGGTTTTTGGGGGGTTGGGGGCGGTGTTTGGTTTGGTAATAGAGCCTATCGGAAAGATTTTCCTTTATCTCTGCCTGCCTTTTCTGCTTTATTTTGGGCAGATTGTTTCATTTTTCTCAAAAGGAGCACTTTTTAGCCTTGAGACGTTACCCTTTAGCTTTGTCCTAGGGTATTACTTTTTATTATTATCCGCGATTTTATACCGAAAAACCAAATAGTTATGAGGAGATATTTGTTTTTTGTAATTTTTAGTATTGTTATTTTGTCGGGAATGTCTGTTTACCAAAACGGGAAATTTAACGACGGGAAACTTCATTTAGTATTTTGCAGCGTAGGGCAGGGTGATGCGATTTTTATTAAAACTCCAACCGGTTCGAAGATTTTAATAGACGGCGGGCCGGACGATTCGGTCCTAAATTGTTTATCAAGACACATGTATTTTTTTGACAGAAAAATTGACGCCGTAATAATGACTCACCCCCATGCAGACCACTTAACCGGTTTAATTTCGGTTGTCAGAAGATATAATTTGATGTTTTATGATATTGAAAACCTTAAAACCGGGGGTGTTGAGTCAAAAATACTACAAGATAACTTAGCAATAAAAAATTTGAGTGCTAATTCGCTTAAAAAAGGAGACAGATTGTCAAATCAATCTAATTTTAGCTTAAGTATCCTCTGGCCGAGTGAAGAGTACGTTAAAAAAGGGCTTAATTTTTCCTCCCCTGAGGCTACGGACCTTGATTCTAACGGTTTGGCGTTGGTCCAAATGGTTGTTTTTGGCAATTTTAAAGTACTTTTAACGTCGGATACGGATTATCTTACAGAAGAAGAGGTCGGTAAAGAAACCGGTTTTGTTGATATTTTGCAGGTTCCTCACCACGGGTCAAAAACAGGAATTTCCCAAAAGTTTTTAGAAGAAGTTGGCCCAAAAATTGCAATAATTTCTGTCGGCAGGAATAATAAGTACGGTCATCCGGCAAAAGAGACGTTAGACCTTTTAAAAAAGAACAATGTTAAAGTTTTAAGAACAGATATAAACGGGGATATCGAAATAATTTCCGACGGTAAGACCTGGAACGTTGTTAATTAACTGTCGAGAATGTAGCGGGAAGAGTGTTTTTTTGCCGTTGTCTTATTAAATCGTCGGATAGGGGAAGGGTAAAGTAGATAGTCGTACCCTGGCCTACGTCAGATTTTACTCCCACTTTTCCTCCGTGGGATTCAACTACTCCTTTGACAATATATAAGCCAAGACCTGTACCCTTTTTTGCAAGTTCTCCCGGCGTTTTCCTTATCTGGTAGAACTTGGAAAATAAGTCTTTTTGTTCTTCCCGCGCTATTCCCATTCCCGTATCGGAAACGGAAACAGTCACGGAATTTTCATTTATTTCTCCAAAAACAGTTATTTTACCTCCCTGCGGAGTAAATTTAAGGCTGTTCGACACCAAATTATTAAGAACCTGGTTTATTCTAATAAGGTCAAAGCTAAAAAGGGGAAGCTCTTTTGGCACATATGAAGAAATTTCTATATGTTTTTTCATTGCGGCAATAGAGAAGGTATCCACGACGTCATTTATAAGCTTATTTAAGTCGTTGGGACTTTTTTGTATGACAAACCTTCCGGCTTCGATTTTTGCAGCATCCAAAATCGAGCCTATCTGTTCAAGGAGCATCTTTGTCTGGGTGTCGATTATGCCCAAAAGCTGCTTTGCTTCTGCCTCTTTTAGTTCTTTTTCTTCAAGCATAAGTTCGGAGGAATCTTTTATAGCGGTAAGCGGTGCCCTTAATTCATGCACCATCATATTTGTGAAGTCCTCTTTTATTTTTGATATATTTTTTTCGATGGTAATGTCATGTATTAGAATAGAAGCTCCTATTACTTGAGGTTTATTATCTGCAAGGGTGTTGAGTACCGGGGTAACGAAAATCTGGAAAGTGTTTTCTCCTATTATTACTTCTTTTTCCTCCAAAGTTGTGCTTTTTGATACAGATTCCTTTATTTTAGCTTGCAAATCGTATTTTCCGGCCAAAGAATTTACTATTTCTGCAAAATTCGGAAATCCTTCCTGCAGTTTTAGGAATTTTTTTGCGGCGTTATTTATTATCAAAACCTGATTTTTCCCGTCAACCATAAAAACTCCGTCCGCAAGTCCGGTAATTAGCGACGTCAGCTTTCCTTTTTCAACTTCAAGGACCGCATGGAGCCTTGAGAGCGCATTTGATGCGTTATCGGTTATCTGGTAAAGCATTGTGACTTCCTGTTCTTTATAAAGGTTTGGGACAGTTGACGATACGTTGATAAGTCCTACAACTTTGTTATTTACTATAAAAGGAATATGGAAAAAAGAAGCAAGCGGGCTTTGATTGCTCTCGTCCAAAAGTTGTCCGGAATGGCGTTCTTCTAAATCCGCCGGTAAATTGGGCACAAGCGCAGAAATAGAGGCGAGCATACTTTTTTTAACTTCCTCCAAAAATAAATTGTTTATTCTTTCTTCAATGTAAGTTTTAAAAATTAGCTTATCCCCTTCCAGAAGAATTGCTGAAGCAGTTGAGTAGGGAAATAGGTTTTTAAGGCTTCCGGTAATGATATCTATAACCTCTTCAACGTCTAAGGAGTAGCTTATTCTGTCTTGTATCTCTTTTAATATGGAAATTTGGTAAATCCTTTGTCTCTGTTCTTCTTCGTGTTTTGCCAGAGTCTTTTTTGCCATTCTTTCTCTTAAAAAGAAAAAGGCCAGAAGGACAACAAGGAGTAGGGTAACTATTTCATCGGCTACCGGAGAACTAAAAGGCAGGTTCATACTCTTAATTATAAATATGCAAATGACAAATATGCAAATGAAGATTTTTGATGATGACGCTAGATGCTGGAAATTAGATTTTGAAGTTCGAAGCTAGAAGCTAGAGTCTAACTTCTAATATCCAGCTTCAAGGTCTAGCTTCAAGTTTCCATTATCTGTTATCAAAGAGTATTATTTCGTGAGGGATTCCAGCTTATCTCCTGTTTTTTTGCTTCCAATAACAATTATATAAGTTCCAAGTATAAAAAGAGGGGCTTTTGCCAAAAGCAGAGTATATGTAATAAAGGGATTATTTATGCCTGAGACTTCAAGATAAGATTCAAAAGCGTCAATAAGTATCCCTGCTCCTATAAAAAGTATTCCGATCGCAATTGCTTTGAACCCCGAAGCTAAAATCCCCGTCCCAAACTTTTTATTAAGCCTCGCCATAATAATTCCGGCCGCAATTGAGGCTAATGCGGAAACAAAAGAGCTCCCTTCGATTATGATAGTTAAAAGTTTTTGTGTATCAATCATTTCTATTTACCCGTAAGAGCTTGGTTTATTGCTTCTTGGGCAGCGTCGGCAGAGGGGGTTTGTTGGGGGGCGGCTTGTGGAGCCGGAGTAACAGCAGGGGTTGGAACACCGTCCGGATAAACAGAAAGTAGAGGTTCCATTGTTTTTTTAACAATAAGTCCTGATAGTTGCACAAATTGGTCAATTAATCCTTGTATAAGTACTTGCGGAGCTCCCTGAATGTCGGTAACAGACCCATCGTCGGCAACAGTTAAGCCTTTTACGTTTCTCGCTTTTGCAAGAGTAATACCGGGCCCCAAAACAACCATCTGTTTTTGTATGACTTCAGTCAACAGTTTTTTATAATCCGTATTAGCGTTGGGTTGCATATTAAGTTTTATTTAACTGGCGTTTAATTTTATCAACAATATCTTTAGGTTCAACCTGATACTTAAAAACATAATCCGCGGCTCCCTGATTTATGGCTTCTTTTACCAGCTCTTCCTGGCTGAAGTTTGAAAGTATAATTACCGGTATATTTTTAGTCTGGTCGTCTCCTTTTAGTTGTTTTAATACTTCATTTCCCGATGTATCGGGGAGGACCTGGTCTAAAAGAACAAGGTCGGGTTTTTCCAATTTTACTTTGTCGATTCCGTCTTTTCCTAAGTGAGCCACGGAAGTTTGGAAGCCTTCTTTCGCAAGCGCGGTAGTGAAGACTATTGTGAGCGCTTCGTCGTCGTCAATAAGGAGTATTTTCATACCTAATATAAACGCTAGCAGTTCTATTTTGAAAATGCAAGTCCCAACAAAGATTTATGATTTATGAAAACGTGGGAGACGATATATTTTTTTAAATTTTTGCTTTTTACCTCTTTAATTGGCAATCAGTTATCCAGGATACGGAATTTTTGAAATGGGAAGTAGGATTTTCTTGAATTTGAATTCTAGATTTCAAGAATTCTTGACTTCAAAGAATCAAGGTCAAAAATATCAAAGATATCCAACATCAAGGAGTCTAAGCTTAAGAGTTTTGCTTATTTCGTTGTGGTACAATAATTGCAACATGATTAGGGAAGAAATCAATAAAATCTTAAAGGATGCGTTGAAAGAATTGGGAGTAGAGGATTTTGAGCCCCAAATTGAGCGCCCCAAAGATTCCTCAAACGGTGATTATTCTACGAATGTAGCAATGAATTTGTTCACAAATTCAAGATTTATGATTAAAGATTTAGGATTTAAGAATCCGTTGGAGTTGGCGGAAAGAATAGCAAAAATTCTTAATTCTGAAACCTTAAATCTGAATTCCAGCTTCGATTCTGTCGAAGCTGTCAGGCCGGGTTTTATTAATTTTTACCTTTCCAATTCTTATCTTCAAACGCAAGTTCAGGAAATTATAAATAAAGGTGATAATTATGGTTCATCGGCTGTTGGCAAGGGTAAAAAAGCCAGCGTTGAGTTTGTTTCGGCAAACCCCACCGGGCCGCTTCATATAGGAAACGCCAGAGGAGGACCTTTGGGGGATGTTTTGGCAAATGTTTTGGAGAAAGCAGGATATAAAGTTACCAGAGAGTATCTCCATAATAACGTAGGCGGGCAGGTTGCGCGCTTAGGAGAAGCAATTTATTTTACTCTGCATCCGGACCAAAAAGGTGAAGGATACGAAATACAATATCAGGGAGAATATATAAAAGAGCTTGCAAAAATGGTCGTGGAAACAATGGAAGAAAAACACTTCGAAAGCCTTTCCCAGGAAAAGTTTATAGACAAAGCAGGCCAAATAGCAGTAGAGATAATGCTTTTGGAAATACTTAAAGACTGCGAGGATATAGGAATTAAATACGACTTAGTTAGAAAAGAATCGGATTTAAGAAAAGATGCTCCGGAAGTTATTAAAGAGCTTGAAAGGAAAGGATTAGTGAAAGAGAAAGACAAAGCCCTGTGGTTTGCTCCTAATGATGAGTTTCTTAAAGACAGGGAGACTGTAGTAAAAAAATCAGACGGAGAATATACATACTTTGCTTCAGATATCGTTTATCACAAAGAAAAATTTGAAAGAGGAAATGATTTGGTTGTAGATATATTGGGAGCAAATCATTCGGGACATGTTCCAAGGCTTAAGGCGGTTATTAAAGCTTTAGGTTTTGATACCAACGAATTCAAGGTAGTTTTATATCAATGGATAAGGCTAAAAAGAGGAGAGGAGATACTTAAAATGAGTAAGCGTAGCGGAACGTTTGTTACCGCAAGAGAAGTATTGGACGAGGTAGGAAAGGATGCTTTTAGATTTTTTCTTCTAAGGACCGGTTCGGAAACCCATATGGATTTTGATTTGGAACTTGCAAAGAAAAAAGCAAACGAAAACCCGGTGTTTTATGTCCAGTATGCTTATTCAAGGATAAACAGTATATTTGCAAAAGCAGGAGAAGCTATTATCAGTCCAGATACTTCTTTGCTAACAGAGCCCGAAGAGGTTTCCCTGATAAGACAATTACTTAAATTTCCGGAGCTAATCGAGGAGATTTCTTATACTTTTGCGGTAAATACTTTTACAACATACGTAATTGAAGTAGCCACTCTTTTCCACAAGTTTTATGAAGCCCATAGGGTTATTTCGGAGAATAAAAAATTAACAGAGGCACGTTTGGCACTTCTTAAGGCAACTGCAGTTACCCTTAAAAATACTCTTGATATTCTTGGAGTTTCGGCTCCGGAACGGATGTAACCCTTATTTAAAGGGATACTTGGCAAAAGAGTTTGTGGGTGTTAGAATAAATCTCTATGCAATATCATAAAAAGGTTCTCCAGAACGGTCTCCGGGTTATCACAGTCCCAATGGCATCTTTTGAAAGTGCAACCGTGCTTGTTATGGTAGGCGCAGGCAGCAGATACGAAACAAGACAAAACAGCGGAATTTCCCACTTTTTGGAGCATATGGCCTTTAAGGGAACGGAAAAAAGGCCGTCAGCTTTAGATATTTCAACTCTTATAGACGGAATAGGCGGAGAATTTAATGCTTTTACAGGGAAAGAGACAACAGGATATTATATAAAATCTTCAGCCGGACAATTCGAGCTTTGTTTGGACGTTATTTCCGATATGCTGCAGCATTCAAAACTTGACCAAAAAGAAATAGATAAAGAAAAAGGGGTAATACTTGAGGAAATAAACTTATATGAAGATATGCCGGTCCGAAAAATAGGTGATATTTACGAAAAACTTCTTTATGGGGATACTCCAATGGGTTGGGATATAGCCGGGGAAAAAGACGTGATAAGAAGTCTAAAGAGGGAAGATTTTGTTGATTATATGGGAAGCCTTTACAGCGCAGGTAATATTGTGCTTGTTGTTGCAGGAGGAGTACAAACAAATCAGGTAGAGGAAGCAGCGGAAAAATACTTCGGAAAAATGCAGCAATTTGATACAAAAAGTTATACTAAAGTAGTAGAGAAACAGGAAAAAGCGCAGCTTTTATTAAAACAAAAAGATACCGAACAAATGCATATTGCAATAGGATTTAGAACCGTTTCAATTGACAGTCCCGACAGGTTTGCGCTTTCTGTGCTGTCTTCAATTCTTGGCGGAGGAATGAGCAGCAGGCTTTTCCACGAAGTAAGGGAAAAAAGAGGACTCGCTTATTATGTAAGAACAACATCAGACCATTTCGTGGATGCCGGAAGTCTTGTTACTACTTCGGGGTTAGACCCAAAAAGAGTGGAAGAGGGGGTAAAAGTAATTGTCCAAGAGTATAGAAAATTTGCAGACGGAAAAGCAGGAATAACATCTTCGGAATTTAAAAAAGCAAAAGAATATTTAAAAGGGCATTTTGTTCTGGAATTGGAAGACAGCAGGTCGGTTGCCGGTTTTTATTCCTCGCAGGAGCTTTTGGAAAAAGAAGTGTTAAACCCCGACCAACTTTTGGAAAAAATTGATAAAGTTACTGTTGAGGAAGTAGAAGAAGTGGCTAAAAAATATTTTAAAAACAAAGGCCTGAATATGGCAGGTATAGGCAACTTTGCCAGTGGACAAAATTTTAAAGAATTGCTAACATTAAGTTAATGGAACAGACAGTGGTTTTAATCAAACCGGATGGTGTAAATAGAGGGCTAGTAGGAGAAATAATACATAGGTTCGAAAGAATGGGCCTTAAGATAGTTGCAATGAAAATGGTCGTTCCCACAAAAGAGCTTCTGGATAAACATTACGCAACAGATAAAACTTCAACGGTAGAAAGAATAGGCAACAAAACACTTGACACATACAAAAAATACGGTAAAGATGCCAAGAAAGAATTTGGCACCGATGATCCGGCAAAACTTGGGGCAATGGTTGTCGGCTGGCTTTTGGATTTTATGGTTTCAAGCCCGGTTGTTGCTATGGTGGTTGAGGGTAAACACGCGGTTGAAAATGTGGTAACTCTTGCAGGCCCTACAATGCCCGTAAATGCGCCTGCGGGAACAATAAGGGGAGATTTCTCAACAGATTCTGCTGCATACGCAAATGAAGAAAGAAGAGCGGTTCAAAACATAGTTCATATTTCGGCAACTGTTGAAGAAGCAAACTTTGAAAAAAACCTCTGGTTTAAACCCGAAGAAATCTACAAATACTAAGGTTGGGTTCGGCAATTCACTGTTCAGAGCGTCGCTCGCTAAATGAAAGTCTTTTTTGAAGTTGTGGAAACAAAAGATAATTTTTCTGACGGCTTTCAATTCGTCTGAAAGTAAATTGCCTCACTTTCTATAGTTTTAGGAATTTGGAGTAAAGAAGGGAAGAAGAGGCAAAAAAAAGAAGGGTCATGGCTTCTGAAAATAAGCAATACTGACAGAACGATTTAATTATAAAAAATTGTACAAAGAATAAAACGGCGGAAACAAAAAGTCCCGTAAGGCTGCATAAAAATAAGCCATGGGCAAAAATTTTTCTTCTGTCAAGAAGGACTAAAAGTGAAAAACCCATTGCTAAAGCAAAAAATAAGGTTCCTAAAAGCGAGACAGGAATGCCGTAAATAACAGAAAATTGACTTGTTAAAACTTTTTCGCAGCCGGAAAGCGTACAAGGCGGAAAAGCATTCCTGTAGTGAAGAATAGTCAGATAAGTTGCATCCAAAAATCCTAGAAAGCAAAAGATAAGGCAGGAAATGGATAAATTATTTCTTGTTAAGCGCATTTTGAATTATCTGTTTAAACTGGTCGTAATTTGAAGGGTTTTGGATTTGCTGTCCGTTTACAAAAAATGTGGGAGTTGCATTTATTCCTTCGGAGGTCGCTTTATTTTCGGCATCTGCAACATAATTTTGAGCCTCGCTTGAATTCATGTCGTTCGTAAATTTATTTATGTCAAGCTTTAGCTCTTTTGCATAAGAAATAAATGTGTCCCTCGGGTCATCAACATCTGCCCATGTATTCTGTCCATTATAAAGAAGGTCATCCATCTGGAAGAATTTACCCTGCTTATATGCCGCATATCCGGCTTGAGCGGAAATTATGGCATTTTTATGAATGTTTGAAAGAGGGAACATTCTGTAAACATAGAAAATTTTTCCGTTAAAATCACTTAACAGCTGGTTAACTAAGGGATGGTAGGCTCCGCAGGCAGGACATTGAAAGTCCGCATATTCTATTAAAGTTACTTTTGCTTTTGGATTACCTTCCGAAATATCGTTTTTAGAAGGCGGAGGAACTGTTAATCCCGAAGAAGTAGAGGATGGGGCATTCGCGAGTTCTACGAGTCCGAAAATTGAGACCACTACTATCAAAACGACTCCTACTATTATCCCTATTTTTTTATATAATTGTTTTTTCTTTTCGGACTGCGCTTTTTGCTGCCACTCTTGTTTGCGAAGTTCTTTTTTTTCTTTTTTAGTAAGTTTTCGTTCATCAGTCATAGAAGATATAATGCCATTTTATTAACGAATTTTCAA
Organism: bacterium; assembly: GCA_021824155.1. Taxonomy (GTDB): domain Bacteria; phylum Patescibacteriota; class Microgenomatia; order Levybacterales; family UBA12049; genus JAKALS01. Next base: position 12,375 of record JAKALN010000006.1, read on the forward strand.
GAGGGAAGTTACTTGTGCAAATCCAACATAAACTCTGCTTTTGGCAAGCTCAGATCAATTCTGCTTGCTTTGCGTGTTGAAATGTCGGGGTGCTGGGAATTGGACCCAGTGGCTCTACGTCCCGAACGCAGCGTGATACCGGTTCACTACACCCCGAAAAAGTATCCCCGAGAGGAGTTGAACCTCCAATCTTTCCCTTAGGACGGGACTGCTCTATCCAGTTGAGCTACGGGGACATTCGTTTGTATTTTAACATAAAAGCCTCTAGAATAAAAAATATGAGACGAAGCGAAATTGCCAGGTATTTAATTCTTAGGACAATAGGCAATTTTTTGGTTTTATTTGCTATTTTTGGAGTGTTGGCAACTTTTGGTCCTGCTGTTTATTATGAAGTATCCTTTAGGGTAATCCAAGCCAGAGGAATACATTATATTGTCTCTGCTTCGGCTGCCACTGCGACTTTTGGAGACATACTCAAAGAACAAAATAAATATATAACTACCCAGGGTACAGGATTTGCAGGTGTTTTAGCCGGTCCGAAAGAACAAATTCTGACACCTATTGATACAGAGTTTGATGTTTTGATACCAAAAATCGGGGCAAATGCTAAAGTATTTCCAAACGTTGATGCTTCCGACCCGAATCAGTTTCTTCCGATTTTAAAAGAAGGCGTTGCGCATGCCAAAGGGACCGTTTTCCCGGGAATGAAAGGTAATATATACCTTTTTGCACATTCAACCGATAATTTTTGGGATGTAGGAAGATATAATGCAGTTTTTTACCTTCTTAAAGACCTTGTTCCGGGTGATGAAATAGTTATTTTCTTCAAAAATAAAAGGTATGATTACGTGGTTACCCAGTCTAAGACGGTTGATCCTTCGGATGTTTCTTATATAGTCGGAGCACAGAATCAAACCCAGGAAACATTAATTCTTCAGACTTGCTGGCCGCCGGGAACCACCTGGCAGCGTTGGTTAGTTTTCGCAAAGAGAAAATAAAACAATTTAGAATTCAGAGTTCATAATTCAGAATTCCGGCTCCTATAGCATAATTCTTAATTCTGAATTTTAGATTCTAAATTTTACTTGAGGTCAACAGTATAAAGGTTGGGGGATGTATAGGGATTTCCCAAATCGGTTAAAATAACTACCCTTGATCCGTCTGACCAGGGAAAAACGTAATTGTCTATGAACGGACCGGCATAAATAGTAGTTTGGTTTCCCGCATCATATTCCATGATATCTACCTTCTTGTTGTGGTCGTATATTAAGTGCTTGGAATCCGGGAACCACATTAAAGGAGAAGGGGAATAAATATTCAAACCCGCTTCGTTTGAAAGGGAATCGACAATTTTATAGTTTCTGTCTTCTTTTATGTCGTAAACATAAATTGCACCCTTTTCAATATTCCTTGCCTCGGGCGTTGAGTCCGTGCCTATAAGTCTTGGAGTAATTATTATTGGAATATTTGCAGATTGCGACGCAACATACAATATTTTAGTTTCATCGGGAGCCCAGTCTATTACCTGAAAATCGGAAAGAACAATCTTTTTAAGATTAGTGGGAAGGGCGTCGGTTAAAGATTTTTCTTTTTCCAGTTTTTGCTTATTCCAGTCTGCGTTTACGTTTGCCATTGTTTCGCTGACGTCTTGGGGGTTTTGGTTAAACCCGTTTGTCTGAAGAAGGTAGGTGGTGTTTGAGACTGTGCCCGATATAGTTGCAAGAAGCTCGGAGCCGTCAGGGGACCATTGAAGCTGTGCTTTGGAAAATGTATTTACGGTGTCATTGATTATTTGGCTTGATGAACTTTGTAGAGTCAGAATCGGTCTTGCGGTAGTATCCAGTATATATATTCCGTTTTTAACAGCTGATTGGGAGGCTACGGTATAAGCAATTTTAGTTTGGGAAGGATCCATAACGGGATTTTGCGCTCCCAAGTTTGTTATGCTTTCAAGTTTTGGAGCCGTAGGAAAAAGAAGCGCGTCGGCTTTTGTTACAACCTCGTTTTTTATAACCAGACTTTTTTCCCATGGCAGATAACCTTCTTTTACTATTTTTATGTCATAAGTTCCGGGGGCAAGATTAATTGTGTTTGCTGTGGCTGTAGTTAAATGTCCGTTTACAAAAACTTGAGCTCCGTCCGGGCTGCTGGTTGCAACTAAAAGTCCCGTTCCCGAAATTGTGGCCGTGCCCCTGTTGAAATCAAAACGGTAACCTTTCCCATACAGGACAACAAGTACAGTAGCAAGGATCATAAAAAAGAGTATTAGAGCAGATAGTGCAATTTGTTTTCTCACTACTTGGGATTATACAGGCTAATAATAACTCTTGCAAGATGCCTATGGTAAGGATATAATCGAATTTGAACCGAGGCAAAAACCAAAAATTTGATATAGAAAATATATCTTTTGATATATAAACCCTAAGCACCAAATTCTAATTTATAAATAATATCAAAGTTCAAAATAGAAAACCTAAAAACATTAAAAAATTGAAATTTATTTAGGATTTAGAGTTTAGGATTTGGAATTTAATTTTATGTTATCTAAGCGTATAGGTATTGATTTGGGTACTGCTAATACTTTAGTATATTTGGCCGGTGAGGGTATAGTTTTAAACGAACCTACAGTCGTTGCTGTCACCGCGGAAGAAAATAGGGTGGTGGCTGTTGGTAAAGAAGCTAAAGAAATGCTTGGCAGGACTCCCGGAAATATAGTTGCAATGAGGCCGCTTCGAGACGGAGTAATAGCCGATTACACTATTACCGAAGCAATGCTTTCCTACTTTATAGATAAGGCTGCGGGTAAATCGCGTTTTTTTAAACCGGAAGTTATGGTTTGTATACCCTCCGGAGTTACTCAGGTTGAAAGAAGGGCTGTTTTGGACGCCACTATGTCCGCAGGAGCTAAAGTCGCTTATTTAATAGAAGAACCTCTGGCAGCTGCAATTGGAGCCAAAGTACCGATTGCCCAGGCTGCAGGTCATATGGTTGTTGATATAGGCGGAGGATCAACCGAGGCTGCAGTTATTTCTCTGGGAGGGGTGGTTGTACATAACTCGGTCAGGGTCGGCGGAAATAAGATAGATGAAGCCATAGCAAGTTATACAAAGAAGAAGTTTAATCTTCTGGTGGGGGAAAGAACTGCAGAAGAAATGAAAATAGAAATGGGGAATGCGGTTTTGGAAGATAAAAAATCCGCAGAGGAAAAAAAGGTAGAAATAAAAGGACGCGACAGTGTTACCGGTTTGCCAAGGACAATAGAACTAACAGAGGCGGCGGTTAATGAAGCGATATACCCGGTTTTAATGGATATAATACAAGCGGTCAAGGGAGTGTTGGAAGAAACTCCTCCGGAACTGGCAAGTGATATTATTGACAAGGGAGTTGTAATGTCCGGAGGAACTTCGCTTTTGAAAAATTTTGACAAGCTGATGACAATGGTAACAGGGGTTCCTTGCCATTTGGCAGAAGATGCTCTTTTATGTGTTGTCAGAGGAACAGGCGTAGCTCTTGAAAATATAGAGCTTTATAAAAGGAGCATTGCCAAGAAATAATTATTATTTATCCTATAATAATTCTTCACATATTTTAACCTTTATGAATTTTCATACTTTCAATACATTTTTCACAAAAGATATATATTATAGTAATTAGATTAACCAATCAAGAAAATTTATAGTTTTATTTACGGGTTAAGCAGAGGACAAAGAATGAAAATATGTATAATAAAAGTGTTCAAAAACCCATAAAAAGATAAAAATTTAACTTTTTAGTATAATCTTATAGTTAAATAAGTATGGAAGACAAAATTTTTTTATTAGGGGTCGGCTTTAACAACCTTAAAATTTTAGAAGTCCTAGAGTTTATAAAAAAGGGCCTATCAAAACAAGGAGAAAAATGGTATGTTGTTACCCCTAACCCCGAAATTTTAACAATTGCCAACAATAACCCGGGTTATAAAAAAGTCCTTAACAATGCCAAATTAGCTTTGGCAGACGGCATAGGAGTATTAGCTGCATCTAAAATAGAGGGCAAACCTCTTAAAGAGGTAGTACACGGTGTTGACCTGACGGAAATGCTGTGTAAAGAGGTATCAAAACAGCCTATAACGGTGGGCTTTCTGGGAGCCGGGCCCCGCGTAGCAGAGCTAGCTGCCGAGTGCTTACGTGAAAAGTATCCCGGTCTTAAAATAAATTTCACGGAAACGGAATGGGATTCTAAAAAGAAATACCCTCAGACAGATATCCTTTTTGTTGCTTTTGGGTCTCCAAAACAGGAATTATGGATAGCGGAAAACCTTGAAAAGCTTCCTGTAAAAATTGCGATAGGAGTAGGGGGAGCTTTTGATTTTATAAGCGGTAAGGTAAGAAGGGCACCTCTATTTATTAGAAGGATTGGACTTGAGTGGTTGTTCCGCCTTATTATTCAGCCTTGGAGAATAAAACGGCAGATAAGGTTAATTAAATTTGTTTATCTGGTTTTAAAAGAAAGATTAGGCTTTGATTTGATTAGTTAACGGTTTCCTGTATATAATGAATAATCGGCCTATGAAGATCGGAGTAATCGGTCCAATTTGGCTCAATATTCCTCCTAATGGATATGGAGGAACGGAAGAGGTTGTTTACAATCTTGTTAACGGATTGGCAGATAAAGGACATGATGTAACTCTTTTCGGGCCAAAAACCTCAAAGGTTAAGGGAAAACTTTTCCCTACCGTTGACTTGCCTTTAAGAGAGCAGAGTGTGGAGTGGACAAACGTAAATTACAATCTAAACCATTACCTGGATGCATTTTCAAGAGCAACTGAATTTGATATTTTACATATGCATGTTAATAAGTCCCAGGATTATTTTACGCTTCCTCTTTCCCTTTACTTTAAAACACCCGTTTTATTTACCCTTCATTTTAAACTTCCTACGAAGGATTACTATAAAGACAGGTATTTAGTTTTAAACCGGTTTAGAGCGCTTCCTTTTACTTCTATTTCGGATTCGCAAAGAGAAGATCTAAAGCTAAATTATGTAGCTACCGTTTATAATTCTTTGCAGTCGGAAAAGTTTAAATTCGGCAAAAACTCCGAGGATTACTTTGTATGGCTTGGGAAAATAAAAAGGGTAAAAGGGACAAAGGAAGCAATTTTAGCTGCTAAAGCGGCAAACGCAAAACTTCTTGTCTTGGGTCCGGTAGATAGGGGAGTTCCCGAAGTGGTTGAATACTACGAGAAAGAAATAAAGCCTTTAATAGACGGAAAACAGATTATAGAAGTGGGGGAAGTAAGTTCGGAGAAAAGGAATGAAATATTGGGTAAAGCTAAGGCAATGCTAAACCCGATTTCCTGGGAAGAACCTTTTGGCCTTGTTATGGCTGAGTCTCAGGCTGTGGGGACTCCGGTAATTTCTTTTAAAAGAGGAGCCGCACCCGAACTTATAATAGACGGGAAGACCGGGTTTTTGGTTGAAACAGTGGATGAAATGGTTGAAAAAATGAAAATTGTAGGCAATTTAAAAAGAGAAGACTGCAGAAAAAATATTGAAGAGAACTTTTCCGTACAGAAAATGATAGAGGGTTATGAGAAGGCCTATGCAAAAACAATTGAAAACTGGGATAATTACGTGGGAGAGGAGAAAAAAATATTATGACAACCTTTGAAGATCTAAAAACCTTTATCTCGTCTCAGAAGATGAGAGTGATAATAGCCGCCGATGCAGAAACTGTCGTATTGGAGAAAAAAGACGGAGAAGTAATACAAAGGCTTCTTTCGGGAGGAGTTTCGGTAGTGTTGGACCCTTTGGCAAAGGCCTCTTCCTCGATATATATAGGAAGAGCAAAGACGGAAGATGAAAAGAAGATTTTGGGGACAAAAGGAGAGACAAAGGTTGAAAGCGAAAGGGGAGCATATATCCTTAAGCGTGTATATTTAGAAAATGGTGAATTCGAAAATTACTACAACGGATTTTCAAACCAGACTCTTTGGCCATTGTGCCACGTTGCCTTTGAAAACCCTAACTTTCACAGGCTTTGGTACGAAGGATTTGTAAGCGTAAATAAAAAATTCGCAGAGGCGATAAAGAATGAGATAAAGGGAAATACCTTTGTTTGGGTAAACGATTATCAGCTTTGTTTAGTTCCTAAATTCCTTAACAAGCCCAAAAATACAACAATCGGCTTTTTCTGGCATATTCCGTGGCCTACGTGGGAGGCATTCCGTATCCTGCCACAAAAGAAAGAAATTCTGGAAAGCCTTTTGATGTGCGATTTTATCGGATTCCACAGGGGTTATCAGGTAAGGAATTTTATTGATACGGTAAGAAGGGAATTTGAGGTAAGAATAGAGGAAGAAACGAACAAGATTTACTATAAAGGACATGTGACTACAGTAAAAAATTTGCCTTTGGGTATAGATACCGATATTGTTTCAAACATCGCCAGAAAAGACAAAAAAGAAGGGACAATAGACATTTTAATTAAGAAGATCTTAAGGACAGACGATGAAGGGAAAGACGAAAGTCCTTATATAGAGTATTTCAGAAAATATAAGGTTATGCTGGGTGTGGACAGGCTGGATTATACAAAAGGACTTCTTCTAAGGCTTGAGGCTATAGACAGATTTTTTGAGAATAACAAAAAGTACATAGGTAAGGCTATATATTTAGGCCTTATGGCGCCTTCAAGGGATACGATACCATCTTATAAAGAGCTTAAGGAAAAGGTCGAGGTAGAAGCAGAAGTTATAAACAGGAAATATGGGAAAAATGGCTGGAAACCGATAAATTTAATTTATAAGACATTTTCAAGAGCAGAAATAATAGATTTTTACCTTCACGCTTCTTTATGCCTTGTTACTCCAAGAGACGACGGAATGAACCTTGTGTCCAAAGAATTTGTTATGGCTGCTTCTTTTTCAAAAAACCCCGGAATGCTTGTATTGTCGCAATTTGCCGGAAGTGCCACGGATTTATCGCAGGCCCTTATTGTTAACCCTTATGATAAAAACGAAGTGGTCGAAGCAATAAGGAGGGGACTGGAAATGAAAAGAGACGAAAAATTAAGAAGGACAAGGTCTATGGCGAAAGTTCTGGAAGAGAATAATGTTTATAAGTGGGGAATAGATTTTTTCCAAAATACTATAGAATCAAAACAGCCTACGAAAGAGTAAATTGATATACTTAATTACTTATAGTAATAGATTGTATTTAATAGATATAGTAGTTAATTAGCAATACAACCGTGCAAGCTAAAATTTCACCTAATTTCGTATAAAATTTAAAAAAATAAACGCCAGAAAAGATAGAAAGATGTCAATTACCGAGTAATTACCGAAAAAACGGATTAAAAAATTTATTAAGTTAATAAGGGTAGAAAAAATTTAAAAAATGGGCAAGAAATGGGAAAAAAGTGTTTAAAAAATGGATTACCCGGTTGAATAAAAAAGCCTCCAAACCAATCTAAACCTATTAATTAATAGGTTTAGCACTTATTTTATTATTCTGCTACCAGCTTCAGACTTTTTTACCCGGATTTTTCGTCTAAAACAGTTTTAAATAAGGCTAAAAGCATTTTCACGGCTTGCAATCTTATTTTAGTTGTCAGATACTAGATGTAGGTATGGCTGATTTTAGGTTTATACAAAATCCGGTTACTAAAAAATGGGTTATCTCGGCCCCAAGACGCGCAAAAAGACCCGATGAGGCAAACGGTACTGAACCGGTTTGCCCGTTTTGTATAGGAAAAGAAAAAAATGAAGAAGAAGCTTACAGGGTGGGGGGGAACCCCGGAGACAGCAACTGGAAAATAAGAGTGCTGCCAAACAAATTTCCCTTTGCTCCCATCCACGAAGTTATAATACATTCTCCCGATCACCACAAAAGCTTCGACGAGCTTCCCCTTGCAGCTTCGGAGCTTATTTTAAAGACCTTTAGGCAAAGGTTTCAAACGTACCAGGATAGAGGACAGGTTTACATTTTTCATAACCATGGTGAGGGTGGAGGAGAGAGCCTTCCTCACCCGCATAGCCAGCTAGTAGTTGTACCTGATCATGTAAAGTTGGACATTCCAAGGCTTCATATGTCCACAAAAAGGGAATATTATAGAACTTCATGCTTTATTTTATCCTGTCCGGAAAGTTCGCAGTGGCCTGATGAAGTCTGGGTATTTCCGAAACAAAGGGGAAGGCTGTACGGCGAAATAACGGACGAAGAAGTAACAGACCTGGCAAAAACTTTGTATAGGCTTATTCAGATTTTTGATTTAAGGCACGGACACGAATTCCCTTTTAACTTTTATATTTATCCGGGAGGAGATTGGTATTTAAGGATTATACCCAGGGTTAAGTCTTTGGGTGGATTTGAACTGGGAACAAACGTCTACGTAAACACACAAGACCCCAAAGAGACAATGGAGTTTATAAAAGAACATTTTGAAAGTCCAAACGAAGAAAAAATAAGAGGCGAACACAGGGCAAGCTACAAGAAAACCGTGTAAATATTTGATAGTAGACAGTAGATGCTGGATGTTGGATTTTGAAGTTAGACATTAGAAGTTGGATTCTAGCTTCCATTTTCGAGTTTCAAGATCTAGCTTCCATTTTCGAGTGTCTTTCATCAAGGATAATTTTTCTTTTTCTCTCCAGATAGATTATAAAAATAATCATCAAAAGTAACGCTCCGCCTATTTTTATAAAATCAAAGCTTCCTTGCGAGAAAAACTTAACGCTTGCTGTCAGTTTCTTATTCTCTTTGCCAAAATGCATTGAAAGTGTGGCTGTATAAAATCCCGGAAGAAGAACTTTTTGGTAATTGGTAATATTTGTGTCATACCGCCTTATGCTTTCGGGTAAGGCATCCAAAGAGTTAGTGTTAAGAATTCCCCGGGCAACAAGATTGCCTAAAGGGTCGTAAATTTGTATTAGGCCATAAGGGGCTACAAAGACGTTTCCGCTGTTTTCAAAACGCAGTATATAAGTACTGGGGTAGTCAATGCCGTCACGTGTCGGATGGAAATCTAATATTTTACCGTCTTCGTATTCTTGGCCCGTTGATGCTCTTATGAATAAAAGGCTTGAAAGTACAGGGTTAACGCTTACTGCTTTTGTATTTTCCGGCTGGCTAACTTGCGCCAAAATGCTTGCGTAATGGCCTCCTTTAGTAATTTTGTCTTTATCGATAAAAACTTTTATTGTTTTTGATTCTTTTGGAGAAAGCTCTATGAAATTATTTTCAAAAGAAATCCAAGAGGAGAGTGAATATCTGAAATTAGACGCATCTTTTGGACTTAAAAAGTCTATCTTATAGCTGTCCTCCAATTGGGTAAAATCCTGTGCTTTTAGAGAAAGTGTAATATCAGAATTTGTATTGTTAGTATAGGTCAGATTATACTCGGGAGGGTTTGAGGCAAGGTCAAGGTGTTCTATAGATGGGGAAACGGTGATACCGGGTTCTGTGTTTTGGGCAAGAGCGGAGGGGATATAGAATAAGCAAATAAGCAAATAAGCAAAAACGATGATGATTAATGATTTATGATTAATGATTACAGAAAGACTTCTTGATATTGGATATCTTTGATATTTTCGATCTTGAGCCGTGAGCTGACGGATTGAAGTCAAGAATTCTTGAAATCTAGAATTTCCTTCGACCCCGAGCTCAGGATCGAGGGACAAGTTCAAGAGAATCCAGCTTCTTATTTCAAAAATTCTGTTTTTAATTTTAAGTTCCATTCATCAATAATATCAAAATCTATACGCTAAACGCTATTCACTATTGGCTTTTTTATTGTTATCATATCTCTATGAAGAAATTGGCACTAATCTTGTTAATTATTCTTTTTTCCGCGGGAGGTTATTTTATAATCAGCCAAAAAACAAGAGTGCTAACAGAAAAAGAAAAGCAAGCGGCTTTAGTAAAATTAACCGGAGAAAATCCCGGAATCACAAATTCAAACATTTCAAAAGGTGATAAGGAATATAAAGGTAAATATCTTTCTTTTATGTATCCCGCAACGGCCGCAATTTATAATTTAACGGTAAATGGAAAGAAAGTTGAGGATACGGCGGCTTTAGAATATTTCGCTTTTGATACAAAGGCACCAAACATCAGTGTTGTTACCGAAGTCATAGAATCTCCTCCAAGCGTTTTAAAAGCGGAAGATTACCCAAGCGTCAGGCTAAGACAGACAGACCTATCGTACAGCCAATCACAGATTACGATATCCAACATTACAGGATTATCTTTTACAAAAAACAATCCCGGAGAAGTAGAGAAGAGCGCTTTTTTCTATTCTGACGGTAAGATGTATACTTTTTCTGTTACGGGCAGTGATTTTAATTCGGTCAGCGGTTTATTCAACAAAATTACTTCAACTGCGAAATTCCTCAATTAAACCTCGGTTTAGACTTTTTGAAGTTGGAAATTAGATATTTTTGAGTTTGACTTCTTGACTTATCGATTTTCAAGATTTCAAAGTATCAAAATCAAGGATTTCAAGGAGTTCTCACTTCAAGATTTCTGTTAGGAGGAGGCTCTTTTTTTAAGTTCTCTGTTAATATACCTCTTGAGCCCGAATCTTATTAGAAAAACAAGGGCTATCAGTCCGAGTATTAATCCTCCTATTATTTTGTAAGGGAAAACCCAGAAGCTTACGCTGGCTTCTAAAGGGACATCCCGCTTGCCGTTATCAAATACCATGAGAAGATTTGCATCATATTTTCCGATTCTAAGACTGGTAAGCTTATCCCAGTTAAAAGTTAATTTTTCTTCGGGATTGCCGTTTTTATCTTTCTTTACCTGTCCGTCTTCAACAACAGGTTCTCTTACTATAAATCCGTCTGCCCAGGAAGCTGTAAATACTCTTGCGGAATCGGGAATTATATTTCCGAGGGTATCATTTACGTCTAAAACCGCCAAATCTTTATTTCCTCCGCCGGAAATAAATATATTTCCGTGCGGTTTTATATGGATATTACCTATGTTTTCAACTTTAACAGTGAAATCTACGGGAAGGTATTCGTTAATATACGAACCCGTTGAAAATTGCAGGATTTTTGCATCTGCCTTTGCTCCCTCTTTTATTACGTCTAAAAGTATAGGAACCGCAGCCGCTCCCGTAACAACTGCTCCGTTTCGTGCCAGAGGGCTTGAATTGTCCTGGGTAAATGTAATTGCGTAATAATAACCGTATGCAGCATCATTTGGTATTTCTATGGTAAAAGGAACATCGGTCCAGTCAAGGGGAGTCAGGGTAACTTTATCCGACTGGAATTTTACCCAGGAAAGGCTTGAATCGTTTGCGTTTGGTTTTAATGTTAAATTACCGTTTAAGTCTCCGGTTATTTTCTCTACAGTCAGTTTTATCGGGATAGGGGAGTTGGTGTTATTCCTTATTCTTATTTTATCTGCAACCGTGCTGCCGGGGTTTGCGGAAAGGTCAAAGAAAACAGGAGAGACTGTAACATCATAGCCGGAATTTTGTGCAAAGCTTTTTGTGTGGAGAAAAAGGAAAGTTGCTAAGCCTAATAGTACAATTGGCAGAAATAATTTTTTATTTCCATACTTCATGTTAGAACGAGCCGGATGCAACAACGGTAAGGGTATCGCTGTAATCATTGGCTGCAGCCTGAGTTGATGTTGGTTTTGCCCTTGCTCCAATGTTAAAAGTTGTGCCGGATTGTACTCCCGTTAGATAAGCTATCCTATCGAATTGCGTGCTGTCCACATGCCCTACGGCGGTTCCGTTACTTGGAGTATAACCGGCGTCAAGAGTCGGAGTGTTGGTTCCTGCTACTGCAAAAATTCCGTAACCAGTACTGGAGGCAAGGTCGGTAACTGTCGGAAAACTTCCCGGGCTTGTTATTCCTGTTCCGCCCGCAGTACTTGAGTGTAGTCCGTCCGAATTAGTTCCTTTTACCCATGCAATAAATCCGTTATGGGCATTTGTTGAAACGGTAGCAGTAACCTGATAAGGAGCCGTAGTAACGGAGCTGCTGTTTAATACACCCAAGGCCAAAACCTGTCCCGTGTATCCTCCGCTTAAAGCAAATGTAAACGAAGCGGATACGGAAGCGGTAACTCCTATCTGCTCGCTGTTTGTCCCGGTTGTTATTGAAGTTGCATAATTCATTGTTTCAACTGCCGCTCCTGCAGTTGTCTGTGTTTGGACAGTTCCTGTTAAACTGTTTCCGGCTGTTCCTGTTGTTGAGCTGCCGCCGGTAAAATGAAAGCAGTATAAATTAGAAGAATTTGTTAAATCGGTGCTTGCAAATATTGCTGTGCTTGTTGCTGTAGAAACTGTGGTTGGGCCTGATATTCCGGGCCAAGCTGTTGCCCCTGAGGGAAGGTTAGCGGCTGTTGTGTCGGAAGTCCAGCCGGTGGAAGAAAGAGAAAATGAACTCGGTAAAGTAACAAAGATTTTTGAAACCCCTCCGCTTGTTAGGGTAGATTGCATGCAAACAACTCCGGCTAAAGCCGCTCCTGCGGACTGTCTGTCAAACCTAATGTAGGCAGTGGTTAGAGTTGCGTCTGCCTTTTTGGGATATAAAAGAGGATATGCAAAAGTAAAAAGAAGAATAGACAGCTGCAGAGCAATACTTAGGGCAGCTTTGGGGTTTTTTACAATAGAAACTCCAAATATCTTCATATAATTGTACTACAATAAGCTAATCATCTTTTATTATTGTTGTCAAGAGGAATTCATTAATTTGATGATGGACAATAGATTCTAGATGTTACCCGCCTGCAACGCTTTGCGAGCATGTGCGGGCAGGGAGCTTGAGGTTAGAAGCTAGGAGATAGATTCAAACTTCCATTTTCCAGCTTCAAGATCTAGTTTCCCCGCCTGCCAAAGTCTGGTACTGGCGGGCAGGCAGCTTCCATTGTCTATTATCAATCTCAGAAGCTTCCCGTAGCAATTACCGTTATAGTGTCGGCATAGTCTCCTGCAGAAGGAGTAGTATTTGATGCTTTGGCTTTTAGTTGGAACGATGCCTGGCCGTTAGTCACAGGTAGTGAAGTTGAATCTGCTAATGGCCTTTTTGTTGTATCAAGCGCTCCCACGTTATTTCCTGCTCCGTTGTAAGGGGAAAGGAGTTCCATGGGAGCTCCCGAAACCGATGTGCCTTGGGCTCCGTATCCTTCAGTAGCAGTTCCCAGGTCGGTTGATGAGCTTTGTATTTTATAATTGCTTGCCTGTGTGCTTACAAGTCCCGCATTTGTTCCGTAAACGTAAATTATCCCTCCGTTATTTGCGTTTGTAGAGATAGTTGCTGTTACTTTGTCTGTTGATGCTGTTACAGCTCCGGCGTTTATCTGGCCTATATTTATAGAAAGAGGAGGCGTAGGGTGACTGTTTGTCTGAAGGCTGAATGTAAACGTAGGGTTTATTGTTGATGCGATTGATGTCGGCCCAAACGACCCTTGGGTAAAAGTACCCCTTGAGGCTGCGACTTTTGCATAATAGGTGGTTCCGGGATTAAGACCTATTATTGTTGTTCCCGAAGCTCCTCCCCAAAGCGTATATGTTTGCCATACCGGATTTGAGCCTAGTGTGTCATCTGTCTGTACGTATTTTATGTTTGAAACAAATCCGTCGGTTGAAACGGCAATGGCGTAAACGGTATCCGTAGAATTGTTCCCTTGATTTATAGTAAGTAATAGTTTGTTATAGTAATTAGATGGGTTGGCAAAGGCTGGTGCCGGAGGAACATTAGGCTGCATGGTATAGGTAAGCCCGGGCTCTAAAATAAAATTGTTTGAGCTTGGACTGGCAAATTCAATTTCTCCCGATATTCCCTGGAGCATAAAATTGTTCGAACTTGAAGTCGCAACCGACCCGGAACCAAAGCCATAATCTAAGAGCTGATAGCTGCTGCTTGAAGGCTGGGGACCGGCCTTTGCCGCAGGCGCAAAGATAAAACTTAAAACATAAAATGTAAAAAATAAAATAGAAGTAATTTTAAGTTTTAAGTTATAAGTTTTAAGTTTGTTCATATTGGTAAGTAAAATACGCTCTGGCCAAACAGCGGATGAAGGTAATCAAAAGTAAAAACCTGGGAAACTCCTTTCCTATTTGCCAAAACAGCCCTCAGAGCCTGGCCGAAGGTAAGGTCGGTTGATTGGTAGTTAACAAGGGTTTTTAATCCTGCTTTTATATCGCTTTCTTCGGGATAAATTATATTTATGTTTCCGATAAAAATAATCCTTAAAAAATCCTTTGCAAGAGAGGGGCTTATATCTTTGTAGATTTGGTTATAAACATCAATTAAGGTAGTACTGTCTGTATATAAGAAATAGTTTGTTTCGGCGAAATATCGAAAGTAAGCCACGGCCTGCTCGTGTTTTGAGTGGGCTCTGTCTATAAAAGCGTAGAATCCGCTTCGTGCGATATATACCTTTTTACTGGCCATAATTCTGTTTGATAGTAGACGCTGGAAGTTTGAATCTGGATATTGAAGCTGGATGATAGAAGTTCGATTCTAACTTCTAATATCTAACCTCAAGTTCTAACTTCTAGTATCTACTGTCTATTATCAAGGGCAGCTCTAGCTGCTTAAGCTGACGCTTGCTCCTCGTCCCCTTAGCCTGAATAATGGGTCGTCGATAGTAAAAACTTTGGAAAAAGTTAATGTAGTCTTTACGGTTTGTTTTTTAGAGGGAGTGGAGGAAAAATCTTTATTGAACTCTGCCAGGCTTGATTCTTTAATCCTTACATTGCCTCCTATGCGTACCGCCTTCAGACCGCCTTCTTTTATATAACGTCTTACCGTTAGGGGGTGGACTTTTAGTATAAAAGCAACTTGTTTAATGTTTAGTAAATTTTCCATTTTTAAGTTTTGTGAAAATTTTTGTTTTTAATCTTAAGAATTGCTTAATTTTGCTATATGCAATAGTATATAATTTTAAATAATAATATACAAGTTAGTTTTAAATTTGACCCCCGCTCAGTTTTACTCCTTAATTAATATTACGAAGTAATATTAATTAAAATGCCCGGTCACTTTTATTCTAAACACTTTTTTACTCTTTTGACAATAACCTTTATTGCAGTTTTTTCTTTGTTTTTCTTTGTAAATTCCGCAAATGCAGCCTACGGAATAAACCGCCAGATAAATTTCCAGGGTAAATTGGTAACAAATCCGGGTGCTACAAACGTATCAAATACCAGCTACACTGTTGTTTTCACGTTTTATGACCAGGCCTCGGGCGGAACCGCTCTTTGGACAGAGACGCAGACAGTAACAACAACCGATGGAATATTCCACGTAGCTTTAGGCTCGGTTAACCCTTTTCCTTCGAGCTTCAACTTTAATTGGTCCGGGCTTTATCTTGGAATTAAAGTCAATACCGATCCGGAAATGACCCCCAGGATCCAAATGGCTTCGGTGCCTTTTGCCTTTAACTCCCAGCAGGTTGCAGGATTAACTGTCCAGGACACTTCGGGCAATGCATCGACTTCGGGAACTTTGCAGGTAGCAAATAATGTGACGGTGAAGCTTCCGAGTTCAGGGACAGGCCTGATTTATGCGGATACGGGCACAACGGGAAATCTTTCCGTTTTTACTAACTCTACTAGTCAAACAGGAAGTGTTGTAGGCCTGAACCTGACTCTTTCCGGAGCAACCTCAAATTATAACCAATATGGAATCCAGTTTAACCTTTCGGGCACAACAACGGGAAATCAGCTTGATCTGTACGGGACAGGAGGCAATTGGAATATCAGTTCCGCAGGTATTTTAACTTCAAAAGGCATAACTCTTTCATCGGGAGCTATTACTTTGGGAGGTTCAACCGGAACCGGAACCCAGTGTCTTTTGGGAGGAGCGACAGCTTCGTGGGGAAGCTGCGGAAGTTCAACAGGAGTAAACTGGTGGAATGAACTAAATGGGGCGCTTTCTCCTGTAAATATAACCGATGATTTCCTTCTGGGTTCGACATCAACTTCTTCCGCCCTTTTATCATTTACAGGAGTTAAAACAGGGCAGACAATAGCTTCGGCTTCGGGTAACTTAATCCTTATGCCAAATAACGGCTGGGGAGGACAGGTGGGGATAGGAACAACAACGCCTGCCTCGGGATATATCTTAGATACAAGGGGCCATGGGATTTTCGGCAATCAGCAGGCAAGTGATATAACTGCTAGCACGGATAAAATCCTTTACGCGAACGAAAAAACAACAGATATTGGCCAAAGTGTTTACACAATGGCCGGAAGCCTTGAGGTAAATCCGGGGGCAACCTCAAGTCAATTGTATTATGGAGGCCTTTATGCTGTTCAGACCAGCAGCGGAAACGCACAGAATCTTACCGGAAGACTTGTCGGATTTCAGGGACAAGTTGACCATTTCGGCACCGGTATTCTGACTCAGGGAAGAGGTTTTGCAGGTTTTGTAATAAACGATTCTACGGGAAGCATAACGAATGCGTATGGAGGATTGTTTGCAACTCAAAATAAGTCCACAGGAAGCATTACTAATTCCTACAACCTTTATGTAAATAATCTGGGAAATACAGGCGGAGGAACTTTTAATACTAATTATGGGCTTTATGTTACAGATCAGTCTGTCGTTAATGCGGTTGTGGGTAGCTATAATATCTGGTCCGACGGATTTAATTCCCTGAATTACTTTGGAGGATTGGTCGGAATAGGCGCTACGCCTTCCGCAAGCCTACATGTGGCAGGACATTACGGGAAAAATGCCGTTGCTATATTGGACCAACTTAACTCAGGAGATATATTGGCAGCCTCATCCTCCGGGAATATTAGGTTTGTTATAACAAATAACGGGGATATAGGTTTATACGGAACTAATCCCTCAATTACAAATACCGGAGCAAATACTTTAACTCTTAATTCAGGTTCAACCGGCAACCTCCAGTTTTTCTCCTCAAGCAATTCTTTGACAAGCGCCGGGGCTCTGACTCTTGCCAGTAATTTAACTGTAAACGGCAATACGATATCTTTAGGGAATGGAGCTTCTTCCGTAATCCAGACTTCTAATGCAAATCTTCAGTTTGCAGCAGGTTCGGGTACCATTTCTCTTAACACTGCAGCAAACGGCCCTGTTACAACAGGTACGGGTTTAACTACTTTGGGAGGAAGCGTACAGGTTAATGGTTCAACTATAACTTTTAACAATGCAGCCGCTACAATTACGACAGGCACAAACCAGACTATTAATATTTCTCCAAACGGGACAGGAAAGGTAGTTTTGGGAACATCAACAAACGGTTTGACTTTTGATCCTGCCGCCGGGCCGACCTATAACGGGACAGCACAGCCTGTTAAAAAAATCACTTTATCTCCCGAATACGCAGGAGCCACTCTAACCGCATTTAACGGAGCTTCTACGGAAACTAATATTACGGGTTCGCTGACTTCGGATACGGATACGGCTACGGATGCCAAAAACTTCTACAGCTGGACGGCAACAAGCGGAACACAGCAGTTTTATGTAGTGGCAGTCAGAGTAACCTTGCCCCAGGATTTTTCAAGCTGGCCTTCGTCTAACGCAGTTGTTATAAATTATGTAACACAAAGCACAACCGGCACAAACAGTTCGGTTCAGGCAAGGATTTATAACGACAGCAGAACCAGCGTTTATGCGGGCAGCGCAATAGCATCATCGATTGCGGGTACATGGACATCCACATCAATAGGTTCCGCAAGCCTTACGAATTGGAATACAGCAGGAGCAACAGCAGTGATTTATTTGGATATGGGCTCTGCAAGTTCAAACTATTCAAGGATAGGGGATATCGTCCTTACATATAACTCTAAGTTCTAGTTATGTTAATGACAAATATGCAAATGACCAATAAGCAAATAAATAGATTAATCATTAAATCATTTAAATATTCATTCGAAATTTGCTTATTTGCATATTTAATTATTTAAAAAATGTTAAAAAAGATATTTGTATTCATAACAATATTAAGTCTATTAACCGGTTATTTTCCGGTTGCCGCGTTTGCCCAAACGGCAACCGATTCTGCCCAAGCTAATGGCTCTTCTTCTGCGGATATGGTTCAAAGTCTTGTTTCAACTTCTTCCTCAAGCCTAAGCTCACCATTTTCGGATTCTTTTGTTAGTTCTTCAGTTGTGCCTTCCCAAAACCCCATTGTTAATCCGCTTCTTATTTCTCCCTCGTTTGACTCCGTATCTCCCGGCACTCCAAATTTTTCAACAGGGATTACAAAAAAATGGAGTATAGGCGGAGTTATAAAACACGATTATAAAGGAGACGAGGCATATCAGACAGTTTTAGATAACATTTCTCCCCAAAATATAAATGTTAAGGTTTTTGATGATAAAGGAGATAAGGTTACGGTAAATTTGCAAAAAACAGATACCGGAAACGGTACTGCTTTTCAGATACTTCCGCCAAGAGACTTCCGGCCGGGAAAATACACGGTTCAGTTTACCGATTCCAACGGCAATACCCAGACGCAGGATTTTACCTGGGGAGTTTTGGCAATAAATACCGATAAGTCCATTTATCTTCCAAATGAAAACGCAAACCTTTCGATGGCTGTTTTGGATGACAGCGGAAATATGGTTTGTGATGCAAGCGTTACTTTAGTTATTACTAATCCCGATGGTTCAACATCTACTCTTTCGACTTCAAACGGTTTAATAGCCGTAAATCCGGATTGTAAAATCCACGCTTATACCCAAAATCCCGATTATGAAGCAAATTATCAGGTTGGTGGAGCGGGAACGTATAATATGGCTCTTACCGCAAATATTCCCCAAGGGTCAAGAACAATCTCCGACAGCTTTACGGTCCAAAATAGCGTGTCTTTTGATGTCCAAAGAATTACTGGAACAAGAATATTTCCCCCAGCAGCTTATCCTGTTAATTTTAATATAAAAGTAAATAAGGATTTTAACGGGCAGATTATAGATTATGTTCCGAGTTCTTTTACGATTTTACCTTCTACAGGCTCAGCGGCCGTTCCTTTTGATGTAAAGCAGATTGCGGCTCCGGTTTCCAATACTAATGGTAATTTTTCTTCGATTCATCTTGCACTCCCATTTAATGGAAATCATATAGAGACCTTGGGTTTCGGCCAGCAGCTTTTAGATCCGCAGGAAAAAGATTTATATGCGCAGTTCGGCCTTTCGGGGCATGACGGTTTGGATTTTGCCATGCCTATAGGAACTCCGGTTTTGGCAGCGGATGACGGAACAGTTGTTATGGCAGGGGGAGTGATTTACGGAACAACGATAGTTATCCAGCATTCATGGGGAAGAAGCTACTACGGACATTTAAGTAAGGTGGAAGTTAAACTGGGTCAAAATATAACAAAAGGCGAGGAAATAGGGCTTTCCGGTAACAGCGGGATTACAACAGGGCCGCATTTGCACTTTGGAATAAAACTTAACCAAAACGACTCCGGTAACGGGTATTACGGAAAAGTCGATCCAAGCTTTTATCTTGGAATTACCCCGGTGCAGAATACGCCTTCCAGTATTAACGACACGGTAAAAGCAATCGTCTGGAATATAAATGTTAAAAAAGGAGATACTCTTAACCTTTCTTACTCGTTTAAAGCCCCTGATGTAAGCCCTATGTTTTATACATTGGGACCTTTAAGTTTTTACGACCCTGATAAGAATCTTATTTTTCAGGAAGCAAGGCAATGGCAGCTGGCAATAGACGTTGTTTTTCCGGCGACTTCATATCTGTCTTCAACAGCAGATACTCTTTTGACAGCCAGTGCCTGGCAGATTGTTACCGCCCAGCCTGCTTCCGGAAACACTACGACAAGCGTTACACACAGCAATAAAAATGCAGGTTATTACCAGTGGAAGCCCGGGGTAGCGGGAAACAGCACAAATGCGGGCACAACTGCTCCTACCACTCCAAGCGGCACGGGTTTTCTTTATGAAACTTCTTTAAACAGCACTATTCCTACTGGTACTTGGCAGTTCACAATACAGACCAATACTTCGGCTACGGTTAATTCTACAGAGGTCCCAACGGTTTGCGTGTGGGAAGTAAGTATATCCGCAGGGGCAATTACCAGTCCGGTATCCATAATACCCTGCACAGACGGCGCGACAAGCATTTCAACCGCAGGTACAACAACACAGACAATATCAGTAAGCGGAGTGGCTGCCGTTTCTTTTACGTCAAGTCAGTATTTATATGTAGAATACTGGGAGCACCAAAACCCTGCCGGAAGCGGAAAAACCGTATCTACAACAATTACCTTTCAGGCCAATGCAGGAGCAAATAACAAAATTGTCACACCCGGAGCATCAAGCAATCTGTCTCCGGCAGCACCAAGCCAGGATTCACCGCTAAATAGCGCGACAGGGGTTTCAACAAGTCCTACTTTTCTTATGACATCCGCCTCCGATGCGGAAAGCAATAATATCCAGTATAAAGCTACAATTTATTCAAACTCTGCCTGTACCACAGCTGTCCAGACAAACGATGAAAGTGCTTCCCAGACAGGCTGGACGGGCCAGAATGCTACATGCACAAGCGGTTTGGATTGTTATACTCCGGGCACTCAAGGTTCTTTTCTAACCCAGACTGCGCTTTCAAATAGTACCCAATATTGGTGGAAGGCAAGCGCAAAAGATCCCTTGGGGTCGAATGCGTTTACGGATTCTTCTACTTGTAATACTTTTACTACGCAGTCTGCAGGGCCAACCCTGGATCAGTTATTAAGGCACGGAGAATGGTTTAACAGCGGAGTAAGACAACCGTTTACATTTTAATATGAATTATGAAGCAGGAGTTATGAATCAAGGGAAAATAAAATCATTTACAGACCTAAATGCTTGGAAACAAGCCCATGTTTTGGTATTGGAAATTTATAAAATGACCCAAAATTTTCCAAAAGAAGAACAATTTGGTTTAACAAATCAAATAAGAAGAGCCGTAGTTTCAATAACCTCAAATATTGCAGAAGGTTTTAGCAGAAACTCATACAGGGAAAAGGCCCAATTTTACTCCATGGCTTTAGGTTCTTTAACGGAAGTTCAAAACCAACTCCTTATCGCAAAAGATTTAGGTTACATAACGAATAATGAATTTTCAAGAACAGCAGAATTAACAATTACGGTAAGTAAACTTCTAAATGGATTAATCAAGAAATCAAAAACCATGATTCATGATTCTTAATTCATTATTCATTTTGGGAAGGGAGGTGATAAAAGATGTTTAAAGGTTTTTTAAATCTTATAAAAAGTTTTTTTGTACTTCTTCAATTCAATCCGCAATGATACGGAAGTATTAAGGAGTAAGAATTATGGCCTCTTAATTCATAATTTATGATTCCCGTTACAGGTTCTTTGGCCTGTATAAAAATAAGAAGAAAAGGATGATGTTTGCGGAAGAAATAACAAGGAAGGGGGCAATCCTTAAAAATCCGAAAGTAAAAATAAAAAAGATTTGCGCTATAAGCGCGGAAACAAGCAAAAATTCAAACAGTATCCCCAGCATATCTTCAAAATATATAGTCCAGATTTCATATAAAGGTTTTTGATATTCGTTATCTCTTTTAAGTTTAATATTAATTCCTTGGTTTAAGCTTTGCTTTGAATATTCGATAAATGGAGTAGGAGAAAAGCCCTTCTTCATAACGGAAATTTTATAATTATCGGCCTGCATATTATTAAAATAAAACTCACCAAGTTTATTTGTTTTTAAATGAGCTAAAATTTTGTTCTTATCGGCATCGATAATATATACGTTTGCTTTGGAAACAGGTTTATTTTCCGAGTTTAAAATTTTCCCTACAATAATTGACGATTTGTTTTTATATAACAGAAGTTTGGTTTTTGCTACAAAAAAGTAGGGAATAGAAGATAGGGGAACATGGGTTTTTGCGGAAAAAGAGAAGAAAATGCTTGCAACAAACACGAAAAGAGCTATAAAGGTTAAAAGGTCTAAAAGCCTATTTGAAGCAGTATGGGCAAGGAGATATTGCTGGTTTGAATACATCGCATCAATGAACGTGTTTCCTAAATATTGAAGAAAGTTTATGGGGTTAGACGGTTCTTCTTGAAGGTAAACAGTGGGATACTTCGTTGAATTCGGTGTTATTTCAAATTCAACTGTAGAAGAATCAAAACTTATATTGGAGATGTCGGCTTTGTATTTTCCGTAGGGCAGTACAAGGCTGAGTATCCCGTTTATATCCGTAAACTGGGGATTTGCAAAAGATAAAACTTGGGGCGAAATTGTTTCATAGATTTTTGTATTTTGGTTATATAAATAGAAAAGAACCCTTGCTCCTTCAACGGGCCGTCCGGTTTTTTTATCTAAAACAGTGAATTGCGATGTAACGGTAAGGTCTGCAATTTTTTCTTCGGTTATATTTCCGTTAAAATCAATAATTCTTACAAAAATTTCATACTCTCCCGGTATGGGTTTCGACCTTAGCCTTCCAGTATAAACACCGGGTTGTACTTCGACCAGATCCACATAATCCGTGCTTGCATCTGCCTCTTGTACAAATGTATTTGCCCCGAGGACGTTACTTCTTATTATTGCCTGTATGCTTTTAACAGAGGCTGCTTTTTTAAGTGAAAACTGTATTTGAAAATTGGAAGAGGCGGGAACAACAATAATATTTTTGTTTGTTACGTTTAAAGAGGAATTTATGGAAGGGTTAACAAGAACATTGCTTTGGCTGGTTACGACAAGACTATTGGTTTGGACAGAAGGCTTTTGGGAAATAACTGC
Source organism: bacterium (assembly GCA_021824155.1). Classification (GTDB taxonomy): domain Bacteria; phylum Patescibacteriota; class Microgenomatia; order Levybacterales; family UBA12049; genus JAKALS01. The sequence goes on from JAKALN010000006.1 coordinate 35,065, forward strand.
GGTTGTAAATGTAAAAATATCGGATGTCAGGCTGTTACCGCTTGAGCCGGTTGCGATTACCCGGAAATAATAATCGGTATTTGGGGCAAGGTCTGTTAAATTAACGGTTGTTTGTTGTTGAAGGGAAAGAGTTGAAATGTTTTGGGAGAGGCTGTTAACGGAGGTCCCGTATATCACTTTTAGTGTAGAAGGAGTTGTTGTGGTTACGGAAATCCCGGCAGTATCCTGTGATACGGAATTTATGGAAATGTCGGAAATTGAAAACGGAGACTTTCCGGATATAATACCTGCCGGATTTGGCGTAGGGGTAGGAGCAGGAGTCGCGGAAGAGGGGACGCTGTAAAGGTAATTTTGTGTGACTGTCTGGTCCGGAGTTACCGTGGAGCTGGAAATTGCCCTTGCAGAAACGTTAAAGCTTACATTATTTGCTCCCGTATAATTATCGTTTGTTTCGAGGCTGAAAGTAACCGTTTTATTTAAAGTGCCGGCGGGGAAGGAAGGAATAGTCCAGGTTATTGTTTTGTTTAAACTGTCAACTACAGCAGGGGTGTTTGAAAAAGCATTAGATGCGCTTCCTACTACGTAACCTAGTATATCTACGGAGGGAGAAGGGGAACCGTTAACCGTGCCGTCCGACCATTGAGCTTGGATCGTAAGAGGGATCGAATATGATGTATTTGAACCGTATGTAATTGTGTATGAAAGAACCGTATTTTGGGAAAATTGGCTGCCTGTCGTTGTAGTTTGAAAGCTAATCGGCAGGTCCGAAATTGAAGGCTGTATGCTTGCGGTTACTCCTATCTGGTCATTGCCGGTAATAGAAACTGCATAATTTGAAGAATCGATGGTATTTTTAGAAGAATTTTTTGAAACTAGAGAGCCGACCTGGTTATCTCCTGCTGTTCCTGTTGTAGAGTTATTACCGGTAAAGTTAAAACAATAAAGTACACCGGCTGTTAAGTCGCTGCTTTTAAATGTTACCGTTTGGCCCGAGACGCTGTTTATGGGGGCAGAGACTCCCGGCCATGAAACCGATCCGGTTGGAATATTTGCTGTATTTGCGTTCCAGTCGGAAGTATTTTGGGAAACGGCAAAACTGCTTGGGAAAGTTACCGATATATAACTTTCGGTTCCTGCTCCCGGCGAAGACGGCTGGGCGCACGCTGTTCCGGAAAGGGAGGAATTAGCCTGTTGGTTATTAAGCCTTAAATAGGCGGTAGAAAAGGTAGAGGCATGCGCAGAAGGCGCAAGGGCAAAAATGAACAAATAAGCAAAAACAAGGATGATTAATGATTTATGATTAATGATTACAGAAAGATTCCTTGATGTTAGATGTTTTTGATGTACTTGAACTTGATTTTTTAATATCTTGAATTCAAGAAATCTAGACCTCAAGGTTTCAAGATCAAAAATATCAAGAATATCTAACTTCAAATATTCTAATTTATCTTTTCCAACCTCAAAGGCCCTATTTTTCATTGTCTATACTAACTCTACAATAAATCAAAGGTGCATTCAATCATTGACACTTTTTAGGCGATTATTTATCATAATAATTGGTATGGAATCTAATTCGGGTAAGGTTAAGACTGTTTTTGCTCCAAGTAAGCTGGGGTGGGCTATTATTTTAATTGTTATGTTGGGGGTTTTGGCTTTCTCTTCTTACTATTTTTACAGCCAATACCAAAAATCAAAAGAGCTCGTACAGATACCGCAGAATGCGCAGTCAAGGGTTATTATTGAAGCTGTCGGGAAGCTTATGGAGCTTCCGCAGGGGGAACAGCCAGCAATCGCTACCGTATCAGATATAACAAAATTACAAGACCAGCCTTTTTTTGCAAATGCCCAAAACGGGGATAAGGTTTTAATATATGCGCTGGCTAAAAAGGCTATTCTATACAGACCGGGTATAAATAAAATAATTAATGTTGCGCCGGTTGACCTTAACTCTAATCCCAACTTATCTTCATCTTCATCCGGCAATTTAACTGCAACTGCTTCGGCCACCCCACGGTAGTTTATAATTCAATAAGCAAATTCTAAATAAGCAAGTCAATATTTAAATAATTTAATGATTAATGTATTCATTTGAAATTTGCATATTTGCGTATTTGCCATTTGGGATTAGATTCCGAGGTAAATACTTACGTTATTTTCCGAGATTTTTAAAACTCCGCGTTCGATTGCCATTTCTTTTGCGCTTCCGTCTTTTTTATGGAGTATTATTTTATCCTTTACAACCGAAATAAAGTTTTCGTGAAGAGGTAAAATGTCAAACGGCCCCCTTTCGTTAAAAGAGGATACTGCTTTTACTTCTTCCTCCAGAACCTCGCTGTCTTTGTTTTTTATGGTAACCTTTAAATAATCCATGTAAGATTCAGATATTCTTGATGTTAGATATTTTTGATATTTTTGAACTTGATCCGTTAGCTGACGGATTGAAATCAAGAATTCTTGAAATCTAGAATTCAAGCTCAAAAACATCTTACTTCCAACATCAAACAATCAAGTTATTTTATTTCCTTGGCGCTTCCTATGTAAAGGAATTTATCGTCGGAGACTGCGTCATATTTTCCTTCAAGAATGTCGTTAACGTCTTCGACTGTTGAAGTTTTGGGTACAAAAGCGCCTTTTTTGCCCGTTTGGTCTTGGGCGACAAAGAAGTTCTGAGTCATAAAATTCTTAATTCTTTTTGCCCTTTCATAAGTGATTCTGTCGTCATTTGAGAGCTCCGATTCTCCGACTAAGGAAACAATCCTTTCCAAAGCAACAGACTGTTTTAATATGCTTTGGGTTCTTAAGGCTACTTCGTAGTGTAAATCTCCTACGATTTCTTTGTTTAAATTTGAAGAGGTAGAAGATAAAAGGTCAATTGCGGGAAGCCTTCCTTCCTGGTAGACGTTTCTGGATAAAACTACTGTTGAATCAAGGTAGGGAAGTACTGCCTGAACCCCCTGGTCCAAAATATCGTCGTTAGGTATATAAATTGCCTCTATTGTAGTGATTGAATTTTTCTT
>JAKALN010000025.1 GCA_021824155.1 bacterium
AAAGAAAATATTTTTTTTACCATTTCACCCTAATATGATCCATTGCGTATTCCAAACTTCCGCCTACTTTCTTGCCGGGGTTAAAAATATTCTCTTTATCAAATATGTTTTTTGTGTCTTCAAAAAGTCTACAGATTTTTTCTCCGTACATTTGTTCAAGATACGGAGTCCTGATAAGCCCGTCGTTATGCTCCCCTGTTATAGAACCATGATATTTGGTTATAATCCCGTAAACCTCTTTAGAAATTTCCGGAATTAGTTTCCTGACATTTGGATTGGTAATATCTGCAAGAGGGATTATATGAAAATTTCCGTCTCCGACATGTCCCGCGACGGTAAAAATAAATTCCGGATGCAAACGCAAAATATCCGTGACCTTTGGAATTACTATGCCAATATCATGCGGGTTTATAACAAAATCATCAATAAAAGGAGCCGTATGTTTATCCCGTATTTTATTACGCAGTAAATTAAAACTCTCCCGTCTTACAAGCCAGTATTTTTTCTCCTGGTCATCAACCGAAACTTTAGTAACCGGATGCAGGGGCTTCAATTTTTCCCGCAACGTTGCAATTTTTTGATTCAGCTCTTCAGGGTTATCGCCGGCAAAGTCTACCTGCAAAATAAGTTTTGGCAGTTTTCCGGCAAACATTTGAACAAACGCAGGTAAAAATGCAAGGCCCGCGTCAAACATTCCTCCAATCCCTAATTTCCTGGCAAATTCGGGAAAATAACGCAAAGCCAGCTTTAACGTATTATCATCGTAGCTCTCAAAACTTTCGGGTTTTAAAGGCAGAATAATATCGATAATCTGTCCCAAATGGCTCATATCTTGGAGAAATATAACCTCCATTTCCCTGTGTTTATATACGGGGACAAGTTCCAGCTCCGCTTCAGTTAAAAGTCCGAGAGTTCCCTGTGCTCCAACCCAAAGCCTTGTCAAATCAAATGTTTTTTTATCTTTATCCCAAACGTTCCAAAGATAATAACCGGCAGAATTCTTGGAAACCGCCGGCTTTGCCTTCATAAGTTCCTCATAGTTTTCGGAGATGAGCCCGTACATTTTCCTGTAAATTTCCCCTTCAAAAGTTTTTAGCGCCATTTTATCTTTAAGCTCCTCCTCCGTCAGTTTTTTAAACTCATATTCGTTTCCGTCCGAAAGAACCGCTTTTATTTTTCTTATGTACTTTTCGGTTTTTCCGTACTGCAGCGATTTTTCTCCGCCCGAATTATTGTTTACAATCCCTCCCATGGCACAAAGTTCGCGCGAAGCAGGATAAGACGGAAATATAAGATTACTCTTTAATGTTTCTTTTTCGAAATCCCTGTAAAAAACACCGGGCTCTGTTGCCGCAATATTACCCGAAACAGTAGGAGTTTTATTAAAATATTTACCGAAAGCTACTATTATCGATTCATTTATAGAACCACCGCCCATATCTGTCCCGGCACTTCTTCCCGTTAATGAAAGTTTGGGATATTCTTTTTTATGCTTAGCTACAAATTTAACTAAATTACAAACGTCTTCATCGTCTTTAGGAAAAACAACAGCCTGGGGCTTAACTTCAAAAAGGGATGCATCGTGACTGAAGATATTAAGCGTCTCGTCACTGACATCAACATCGCCTTTAATTGTTTTTTTAAGCTCTTCTAATAATTTGCTATCCATAATAGTTTTAGAATTATTGACGTTAGAAATTCGACCCTCTTGAACTTGATATCTAGAATTCTTGAAATCAAGATATCGAAGATTCAAAATCAAAAACGTCAAAAATATCCAACATCAAATATTCCCGCATTATTATTTTCTTTTAATTACCTTTTTAACTGCTTTTTCTATCGCAACTTCATCCATTTGGTACTTTTTAATAAGCTCTATAGCCGCTCCCGATTCGGCAAAAGTATCCTGCAATCCTATAAATTCCATCGGGACGGGTTTTGTTTTTGCGAAGAATTCCGATAGTGCTCCGCCCAATCCCCCTATAACCTGATGGTCCTCAACGGTAACCGCTGCCCCTGTTTTTTCTACCAGCTCAAGCGCTTTTTCTCCGTCTAAAGGTTTTATGGAAGAAACGTTTGCAACCAAAACTTCTATTCCTTTCTCCGAAAGATTTTTAGCAGCCAAAAGGGCGTAGTACAAAAGATGTCCGGTTGCAAAAATTGTAGCAGCCGGATTTTCGCTTACCCAAAAAGTCTGGATTTTTAAACCGTCGTAAGGGGTTTTATCTGTTGTTATAGTCGGGGTTTTATCTCTTGTAAACCTAAGATAAACCGGGCCCTCTGTTTCTCCGGCATAAATTGTGGCTTTTTTAGCTTCAATCCAGTCGCATGGAATAATTACCTTAATGTCAGGCCACGCGCGTGTAATTGCAATATCCTCCGTTGCCTGATGTGTCGCTCCGTCCGGACCGGTAACAATACCGCTGTGGTGCCCTGCAATCTTAACGTTTGACTTGTTATAAACTATTGTTGTGCGTATTGTCTCCCAGTTTTTCCCGGGTGAAAAAGTTGCATAAGAAGATATAAATGGGATTTTCCCGCTGACGCCTAGGCCGGCAGCAATAGCTGCCATATTTTGCTCCGCGACTCCGCATTCAAAAAAACGTTCAGGGAATTTTCTTGCAAATTCTTCGCATCTGGTGCTTTCGGATAAATCGGCAGTTAAAACCACAACATCCGGATTTGTCAGGCCAAGGCGGGCAATCCCTTCACCGTAACCGTCCCTGGTGGGCTTTTGTTCGGCATCTTTATCAAAAAGTTTGGAATTTAAATGTAAGTAAGAATTTAACATATTATTCTGTCCTGATCTTTCCCCCAAGTGTCCTAAGTTCTTTCAGGGCTTTATCCGCCTCCTCCTTGTTTGGCGGTTTTCCATGCCATGTATAATCATTTTCCATAAAGTCCACCCCTTTCCCGGGAATTGTATTTGCGATTATTACCGTAGGTTTTTCGTGCACTGATCTTGCCTGGGATACCGCATCTATAAAAGAACGTATATTGTTTCCGTCAACTTCGATAACGTTCCAGTTAAAAGATTCGTACTTTGCTTTTAGAGGCTCAAGGGGCATAACGTCTTCGGTAAATCCGTCTATCTGAATGTTATTTCTGTCTATTACAAGAGTAAGGTTATCCAGCCTTTCTTTTCCCGCAAACATCGCGGCTTCCCACGTGTTTCCTTCTTCATGCTCTCCGTCTGAAGCGATACAATAAATTCTGTGCTTTTTTTTATCAAGCCTTGCCGCAAGCGCAATTCCAATAGCCTGGGATAAGCCTTCTCCCAATGGCCCGGAAGTTGTTTCCAGTCCCGGCAATGAAGTCCTATGGGGATGCCCCTGAAGCCTTGAGTCAATTTTTCTTAGGGTTTTCAATTCCTCAACGGGAAAATACCCTGCCAAAGCCATGGCGGCATATCTTACCGGACAAATATGTCCGTTTGACAATACAAGCCTGTCTCTGTCTTCCCAGCCGGGATTTTTGGGATCGTGGTTTAAAATATTAAAATAAAAAGCGGAAAAAATATCTGCCATTCCCAACGGGCCTGCGGAATGCCCCGAACCTGCTTCCAAAAGGCTGGAAATTATAAGTTCCCTTATTTTATTTGCCTTTTCCTCCAAATCAACAATTTTTTTATCGTTTAATTCAAACATCGCTTTTAAATACGAGCATTAAATCCGAAACATTAGATTCAAGTTTCCCGGTTAAAATTCCGTCCCCCACCTTTTCGAAGAACCCGTAACTATTATCATTACTCAAATATTCCCTTTGGTCAAGTTTCAACTTATCGGACTTTTCTAAAGTTTTCTTATCTCCTATTGCTCCTGCAAAATAATAAAAATCAACTCCGTCGGAATCAAATGATGCAATAACGGTGTTTTTATCTATAAAAGGAAGGGAAGCCAATACAACAGTCTGGTTTCTTCCTCCCCTTCCTCCTCCCCTGACTTTTAATGTAGTTTCCCCGCCCGCAAGAAGTATTCTTCCCTTTTTTGCTTTTTCTATTAGAAATTTGCCTATAAGTTTTGCGTCACCCTGAAGCCTATCCGAGTATAAGTCTGTTTCGAAACCTAAGCTTTTGGCTTTTTGCCTCATAGCCAAAAGTGCTGTTTTATTTTCTACGATTATCAGATTGTAAACATTTTTAAAATACTTTTCCTCATTTGGAAGGTTTGTAAACCAGTCTTTGTTAATATCTAAGTTTTTTGAAATTCCGTATTTTTCTATAATTTCAAAGGCCTGCTCTGTAGTTGATAGATCTTTAAAAGTCGGGCCCGAAGCAATTGTCGAAAGGTCGCTCCCCGGGACGTCGGAAAAAATAAGGCTTGCTACGGTTGCCGGATAAAGGTGTTTTGCAAGTCCCCCGCCCTTAACCTTGGAAAGATGTTTTCTTATTACATTCATTTCCGATATTGTTGCCCCGCTTTTTAATAAAAGATTTGATATCTTAATCAGGGTCTTTAAATCTACTTTGTACGGATCCTCAAACATCGCGCTCCCCCCTCCGCAGATAACAACCAAAACCAAATCTTTTTCCGATAAGTTTTTTATATTTGAAAGGGCATTAACGGTAAAGTTTATATTTTCCTGGGACGGAAGAGGATGTGTTCCTTTTGTAAAATTAATTTTGGAAAATTTCTGTTCAACGTTATCGATAACATACCCGCCTGTTAAAAATTCTCCCAAATCTTTTTCAATTATCTTTGAAATCCCGCCGGAACCCTTCCCAAATCCTATTAAAAACACCCTATTGTAATCTTTAAGGTTAAATTCCCTATCTTTTACCGTCAATGAAAAACCATGAACTGAAAACGATTCCCTAAGAATTTTTTTTGGCTGTATAGATTCCAATCCGGCTTCTATAAGCTTAATAACTACTTCTCTTTGCGGAGTCAGGGAAAGTTGTCCGGAGTTTGCTATTAGTCCCATCTATTTTAGTTTAATATTTATCGGTAGGATTAGTCAAATAAAAAACACCGCCCCAATGGGGCGGTGTTGTTTTGCTACATGCATCATAGTCTTATTAAGCTTATCTGTTTTTGGAAGAGTTTATGTATAATATTGTTGCCGAACCAAGGGCTATAAGCGTTCCTAAAATAAGGGTTGTCCATACAGCCTCAAAATGGTTATTAAAACCAAGAAGGAAGGGAGAGGAAATAATTCCCACTCCTAAAACCAGCGCTACCCAATATTCCCATTTTTCTCTTTCGTGGTTTAAACCTTCCAATACGGACATCACCATTACCAAAACTCCTCCTCCAACACTTATTATCAATGCGGGCGTATTTTGCACATAACCCACCAAAAACGGTGCTGCTGCCAATAGTAAGCCCAATATTCCTGTTACCCAGTACATTTTATTCACCTCCCTTTTGCCCTGTGCAAAGCGCTCCACGAGCCGTGTACGAATAGTACTGTAAAGGCGAATGGTAAGCTCAGTAGGGCTGCTAACATTCATAACACAGGCGCTCTCCACACAATAAGCCATGATTTAAACATAAGACCGGCCTGCCTAAACATTTCCTTAAAAAACTCATAGACATAAATCACTGCAGGAACCCTCCTTTCTTAAGATTGTCTTACCGGAAATCTGCTTTTTTTCAGATGAATTTTTAGCAAAAGAAGTATCAATTGCCGGGTGACCGAAGATTTTTAATAATGCTGAAAAGATTATATTTCTTTTCATGTTTCCTCCTTATTTTCATATGGGCCACAACATTAACAAAATAAAAATTTGATTGCAGTGATTTTAGGCATAAATGAGAAGGAAAGATGCATTTAATCCAAGCATAATACAAAAAGAGAGATTAATCTCTCTTTTTGTTGGGACAAGCAAAGTCTCCAGTCCGGGATTAATGGTGAAAGCTAAGGTTGGTATTAACAACATTAACTACCGCCGTTCCTGCGTTTGCCTGGCCTGTGGTAATTGTGCCACCGCCTACATATCCGCCGGCAATTGTATTACCGCCCGTATATGCTCCTGTATCAACATGGTTTTTGACATAGGCGCTGTTATGAGCGGAGCTCGTATTAACATTGGTATTTACCAAATTACCCACTAAAGTATGAGAATTTGCGGTACCCGTATTAATATACCCGCTGGTAACGGCACCCCCGCTAATCGTATTCATTCCCGTATCTGCCGTTGTATCAACGGTAGTTCTAACATACGCATGGTTAGATGTACCGGAAGAACGATGGTCATCACGAGCGAATGCAGGAATAGCCATCCCCATTATCAGGGCTGCAGATGCTCCCGCTATTACTAATTTTTTAAACATGTTTATTCACCCCCTTTCCTGTTTCAGGATAATAATAAAAAAATTGCAAAAATAGAGAAGACGAAAATGCGGAATGATAATTCTGCCTAAAATTCATATGCTGCCCCTTTCCGTATTTCTTCTAACAGAAGGATTAAATCTGTTCAGTACAAATAATCACAGTGTTACTGTGAGAAAAATCAAATTTGATTTGATGTGATATAATCAATAAAGCTAAAGATAATGCCCTGGAAAAGAGGTTTATGAGTGATGTAACCTCAAATAGTCTTGATAAGTTTTTCTTAAAACATAAACCGAGAAGCTATAAAAAGGGGCAGGTAATTCTCCACCCCGATGAAGAAGCTCCAAAAGATATCTATTTTATTGAAAAGGGCCACGTAAAAGTATATTCACTAACCGAAAGCGGGAATGAAAAATGCCATATTTTTTTCGGACCCGGTGAAATATTTCCGATTGTCGCTTTTTTTAACAACGAAACGCGGGATGTTTTCTTTGAAGCAATGGAAGATGTTGTAATGAGAAAGGCGGGAAAAGAAGAATTTATGGAATTTATAAAAAATAACAGCATACATCTTTTGGAGATAATCAATAAAATGTCTGTTATCCTAAAAGTTTATGCCGACAGAATAGATAACCTGGAATACACAAAAGCATATACAAAAGTCATTTCAAGACTAATTTCTATGGCCGAGAGATTTGGAAAAGAATATAAAGGAAGTATTATTTTAGAAATACCGGTTACCCACAAAGATATTGCAAATACAATAGGACTGACAAGAGAAACAACCACCAGAGAACTTTTAATCCTTATGGAAAAAGGGATTATAAACCAAAAAGGACACTTAATCGTAATAAACAATGTTGAAAAATTAAAAAAAGAGCTTAATAACTCTTTATGATCTTTTTTCTACGTAATTTTTAAGAGGCCCCATGTAGTAATCTTTCCAACCTTGTTCTATATCCTTATATTCGCCATCCGGAACATTTTCATGCAGAAGTCCTATTTTCGTAGTATTTCCCGCTTTTTGAAGTTTAAAAGTAAGAATTGAAGGCTCTTCCCATTTTCCCCCGTACCATTCCTGGACCAGCTTTTTATAGAGTTCGACTTCAATGTTTGTTCCGTAGACATCCCCTCCCCAAAGAGAAAATTTTGTCCCCTCCAAAGCCTCCATTTTTGCGGGTCCTCCCCCCCACTTTTCAATTTCTTCGGGGTTTATTAAAGCTTCCCATACTTTTTCTATCGGGGCATTAATCTCATACTCCTGTACTATAGTTTTCATTTATCAATTATGGTTAAATAATCCTAAAAATGCAAATTTGAGGTAGGTTTTATACTTTATTCGCTTATCGATTTTACCGCTTCCCTGTATTTACAGTAATCACAGTCCAAACCGGAGTCAGGAAGATCATCGCTTGCCAAACACGCGTAAGCGTCTTTTATTGCTTTTTCTACCCATGAGTCATCACCTTTATAAGGAATAATTTTAATATCAAACTCAAGCTTAGCGTCAAAACTTTCGATATCGGTTCTTCCGTTACAGTACACAAAATAGCCTGTGCCGGAAACTTTATATCCGTTTTTCTTAAAAAGCCATTGGTATATTTCCATTTGCCTTTTGTACCCTATCTGCCAATCGGCATCAAGGCTGACTTCTTCATCTTTAGACGTGGCTTTGTAATCAACTATTATAAATTCCCCTTT
>JAKALN010000007.1 GCA_021824155.1 bacterium
TAAAGAGGGCAACTGCGGTTACGTATAGAGAGGTAGAGACAGCATTTATCAATGCTTTTTTCTTAATCTCTTTCATAACTTTATTATATCAGCTAATTGCAAGTAACATTTCAAGCTGAGCATACCGGTCTAGATCCATTATATCGTTATAGCAGTGTCTCTGGGTTGAAGCTAAGTAAGACAATATCTGAATATTTTATTTATGGCTTAATTTTAATACCGGATTTTTCCAAAAGAGGAATTATAATTTCCATTGGCAATCCATGAGTAAGACCCGTTAATGAACCATTAACTTTTGAAATTGTTGTTAATCCATATGTATTTGCAGGAGAGAATGCACCAGACCAGGTAAGCACAGGATATTTATTTATAACCTCGTCTATTTCTTCTTCGCTAAACTTTCTTGTTGAAAAATCAACTACAATACACGTTGAATAATCAATACTATTTTGCTTATCTAAATAACAAACACCTGCATAAAGCTTAGAATTTTCATTTCCGGATTCTTCTCGCAGCATTTGTTTTGCTTCTTCAATCGTTTGAGGTTTTTCATAAACTTTCCCGTTATGAACCGCAAAAGAATCTGCCGAAATAATTATTCCCTTATGTTTTATAGCGACATTTTCAGCTTTTGCCCGAGCTATTTTTTCTGCCCTTTTTGCTAAATCACTATCTCTTATTAATTTTTCATCTATATTTGCTGGAATAATTTCATAGGGAATATTTAATACATCCATTAACATTTTCCTATTGGCAGAGCCTGAAGCTAAAATAATTCTTTGCATTTTATTTAAAATTATTATTTATCAAAATCACGTTTTTATTTACTGCCGGACTTGTACCACAAGGGCACTAGGTACTTCGTACCGTCGGATTCGAAACAAATCAAAATCTACGACGCCAAATAAAAATTACAACATCATTTGCCTAATTATTGCGATAATTATGCATGGTTTTTGCACTCTATTATAAAATTTTTAGGAGGCAAAAATCAGCTGCCGGACTTGGATTCGAACCAAGATGAGCGGATTCAGAGTCCGCTATCCTACCATTAGATGATCCGGCAATGTGTGTTTATTTTACTAAAATTCGAGGCAAAAAGCTATCTTAGAAGCTTCAAGATGTGGGGAACAAAGATAAGAACTCCGACAATAACCGAGCCCATTGCTGTTAAAAGCACCATACCGGCGGAAACGTCTTTTGCAATCTTTGCTTCTTTTCTGTGCTCATTTACCAAAAGATTAACAACTTCCTCAATCGCAGTATTTATCATTTCCGTACAAATGACCAAAAGTATCATCACTCCCAAAATACCCATTTCAAATGCATTAACTTTTAGAATTATACTGGCGATAATAACTAAAATTGCAGCTAAAAAATGTATTCTGATATTCCTGTTATATTTAAAAGCCAAATGTATGCCTTCAAGGGCATAGCCGAAAGATTTTAGCAAAGAATTTTGGTTAAACATGGATTATATACTTAAATATAACATAAATTGTTATCGTTAATAAAATCCCTAAAGAGGTTCCTATTATGGTTTCCTGTAATGTGTGATTTTTTGTTTTAATCCGGGACCATGCAAGCAAGGGAATTAGAATAAAGCCTAGAATAAACAGTCTACCCTCAACCAGGACCAAAAATGTAAGAAGTGCCGAAATTGTAGCAAGATGGACGCTTGCTTTTATTACTCTATTTACCAAATCTACCACAAACAACCCGACAACAATAGAAAGTGCTCCTATGTATAGGATTACAGGTCCGTGCAAAAAATAAAGTAAGGCTATGTAAATAATTGTTAAAATAATGGCAGAGGAAAAAAGCAGTGGACGCTGTGTACGCCTTGAAACATCCAGATCCGAAAAAAACCCTTTTTTAATTCCAAATAAGATAAAAAGGAAGAATAAAAAAACAAAAAACAACGATAAAAAAGTCCATATAATTGCTTCCATTAAATTTCCTCCTGTTTCAAAAACCAAAAAAAACGGAATAGGAATTAGAACAACAAGAGGATTAAACACTAATGAAATGATTTCGGCAAAAAACTTACTCACTTTTTAAATTTTTAATAAAAAATTCTTTTCCGTAAATTTGGTTAAGCTCCAAAATCCCAATTCCCTGTTCTTTACCGGTCATCAAAAAGTAGATTTCTTTAAAAGGTATATTATTTTCTTTGCTGAATGTCCTTATAGAATTCAAAAGATTTTCATCGTCCCATGTCTTTAAATTATTTAAAAACTCCAAAAGTTTTTTTGCATCTTCTTTCTCCCCGCTCGTCTTTTCCCTCGCCCCTACCTCACTGAGTAAAGCTTTGAATTCAGAAAGTTTCTTCATTCTGGTGCTAGCCAAACCCACTATTAAGTCTATATGAGGATTATTATCAAAAAGTTGAATATCACTATCACTGCTGTAAAATTCTTTTAGCCTATCTTTTAATTCATCAATATTTTTTTCCGCAAGAGTTCTGATCCATAATCCATTCAGCCAATCTAATTTTTTAACGTCGAAAATAGGACTTGCAGTATTTATGTCCTCAAGTTTAAATAGTTTTATCATCTCATCAATGGAAAATTCTTCTTTATTCCCGCCAGGATTCCATCCCAAAAGCGCCATAAAATTCAAAAGGGCTTCGGGAAGATAACCTTCCGCTTTATAATCCAGAGCGGATTTCGCACCGTGTCTTTTGGAAAGTTTGGTTTTATCTGGTCCTAAAATAACCGGAAGATGGGCAAATACAGGAGTTTTCCAACCGAAAACTTCGTATAAATACAAGTGTTTGGGAGTAGACGAAATCCATTCTTCGCCTCTTATTACATGGGTTATCTCCATTAAATGGTCATCAATAACGTTAGCCAAATGGTATGTAGGAAAACCGTCGGATTTTAATATTACGAATTCATCAACATCTTTTCCTGCAAAAGAAATTTTCTTTTTGCCTACTTCATCTGTCCACTCGAATTTTTGATTTTCCGGAACTTTTATCCATACAGCTCCTTCTTTTTCGTGAGCAATTTTTTTATCCAAAAGTTGTTGAACATATTTTTTATACAATTTTAGCCTTTGCGATTGACGGACAACTTCTCCGTCATAATTTATTCCCAACCATTCCAAAATATCAAATATTGCTTCTTCCGCGCCCTCTGCGATCCTTTTTTGGTCTGTGTCTTCAATTCTTAGAATAAATTCACCTTTATTATGTCTGGCAAACAAAAAATTAAATAATGCCGTTCTTGTATTTCCTATATGAGGAATTCCCGTTGGACTCGGAGCAAACCTTACTCTTACCATATGCTTGCATTGTACCGTAAAGTTTTCCTATACTCAATATATGCTGACTTTAAGTCAAGCCACCTCCGAAACGAGAGCAATTCTAAAATGGGGCGGAGTAGTTATTTTACTGCTTTTTTTTGCGGTGGTATTATTCCGGCTTGGCTCTTATTTTAAAGATAAATTTTTTCCGACCCCGCCTCCTCCTCCAACCGTAACTTTTGGTAAACTTCCGGCAATCGTTTTTCCAAATAATTCAAGCGATAAAAATTTCAGTTATTCGCTAGACACTGTAAGCGGAACCCTACCTTTATTTCCCGACAGATTAAAAGTATATAAAATGGTCTCCAATCCTCCCGACCTTTTAGCTCTTCAGAAAGCCAAAAGTAAGGTTGGAGCCGTAGGATTTACTTCAAATGAGCTTCCCGTCTCGAATCAAGTATATCAATGGAATGATAACGGACCATTAAATAGAACTATTACTATGAATATTTTTTCTTCGGACTTTAGCCTTTCTTCATCTTTTATTTCCGATCCTATTGTTCAGTCGGCAGGTAATCTCCCCGACCCAAACGGAGCAATAAATGTTGCTCAAACTTTTCTTTCCACTATGGATTCTCTGCCCGATGATATAGATAATTCCAAAACCCAAACATTTCTTTTTTCAATAAATAATAATACTCTTACATCCGCAACAAGCATCTCAAACGCTCAAGTTATCGAAGTTGACCTTTTTCAAAAAGACGTAGATAAACTTCCCATTTTTTATCCAAAGGCTGTCAATTCCACAATGACCCTGCTTATTGTTGCGGGACAGGACCAACCGCAAGTTGCTCAAATTAATTATTATCATCAAAGTATATCTAAAAATAATTCAACCTATCCCGTTAAAACCGCACAAGAAGCTTTTAACGAGTTAAAACAAGGTAAAGGTTATATAGCCTCATATTTTGGAACAAGCGATTATATATCCATTAAAAATATTTCTCTTGGCTATTATATTGGAGATAAAAAACAGGACTATTTAATGCCTATTGCAGTTTTTGAAGGTAATGACGGTTTCTTTGCGTACGTCCCTCTTCTTAACGATGAATGGATAAATAAGTAATGTTGCCGGAAACTAAATCTAAAAGTCTTTCTGTATCTAAAAATCTGTCATTGCTTAACATAACAACTAAGATAATAGTATGTCTGTTTTCTATCTTTGATGTAACTAATACCTCCCCCGCTTCCTCTGTGTAGCCTGTTTTTACTCCGTCAACGCCATCAGCCCCTAAAAGCTTATTAAGGTTATCCAAACTATAAACATTTACACCCGAAACATCGGTGATTGTTTTACTTTTTGTTGAAACTATTTTTGCAAATTCAGGGTTTTTTAAAGCAATTGATGCAAGTCGGGCCAGATCAACAGGGGTTGTATAATCCCCGTCATCCAAAAGCCCGGCCGGGTCCTGATAATGCGTGTTGAAAAGATTATATCTTTTTGTATTTTCATTCATTTTTTTAACAAATTCTTTTTCCCCTCCCGGATAATTTTGGGCTATGGCTAAAGCAGCATCATTTGCCGAAGGCAATAGCATTGCATACAGTAAATTTTCAAAAGTCATCCTTTCTCCTTGCTGTAATCCCAATATAGAACCGTCATTCGTTGCGGTCTTAACTGTTAAGATATCTCCAGGTTTAAAAACATCAAGAGCAGTAAGCGCAGTCATAATTTTAGTTGTTGATGCCGGAGAAAATCTAAGCTGTGGATTTTTGGAATATAAAACCGTTTTTGAATCGGCGTCCATCACAACCGCTCCTTCTGCAGATACTGCAGGTATAAATTCCGTTTTAAGTATAGGAAACTTAAGACTTGTTGAAATCGCTAAAGATGAAGGCAAAATTCGGTCCTTGTTTATTTTTACTTTTAAATAAACATCAAACAGCAATAGGACTAAAAGTGCAATTATAAGAATCGAAAATAATAAAGGTAAGTAGTATTTTTTAAAACTACTTAGTTTTGGAAAGTCTTTCATCAACCCTCTCCATATCCCGCGGGAACATACTCGCCTCACGAATATTAGAAAGCTCAAGAATTTGCATTGTCATTCTCTCTGATCCGAAAGCAAAACCTCCTTCTGGGGGAACTCCATAGGAAAAGGCTTCCAAAAACATACTTACTTTTTTGGGGTCCATTTTCCATTCCTTAACATGCTCCATCAGCTGGCCATAATCATTAATTCTTCTTCCCCCGGATAGCCACTCTATTCCCCGGCATAATAAATCCATACCTTCGTTATACTCGGGTTTCTCGGGATTAGGATAGACATAAAAAGGCTTATTTTTAGTGGGATAACCGTACACAAAAACAAAATCTGAGCCTGTTTCCTCTTTAATAATTGCGCATATCTCTTTTTCATCTTCGGGGTTTAAATCTTTTTCTTTCCTTACGTCTCTTCCCGAATGCTTAAATATTTTCTCCTGGGCTTCCCGTAAACTTAGAGTCGGAGTTTTATCAATCATTTTCGGAAGTGTGGCATTATAAAATTTAAGTTCTTTCTCACATTCTTTTCCCACTCTTTGAAGTATAAAACGGACAGCTTCCTCCGCCACATCTTTAACGTCCGTCCACGAATCAATAAAAGCCATTTCTGCGTCCAAAGAGACAACTTCTGCCAAATGCCTTGTTGTAACGCTTGGCTCTGCCCTGAATATTTTATTTACCGAAAAAACACGCTCAAATGCAGACATTACAATTTGCTTGTATAGCTGAGGACTTTGCGAAAGGTAAGCTTTATGTCCGAAATAATCCACCTGGAAAACGTCTGCCCCTCCTTCGGCAACTGCGGGAACAATAGAGGGAGCCTGAAATTCAAAAAAACCTTCTTTTTTAAGGTACTCACGGAAGCTGTCAATTATTACAGCCTGGACTTTAAAAATAGCCTGAATTTTAGGATGCCTAAGCGTAAGGGCCCTGTGATCCAATAAAGTTGGAAGTTCGAGGGTTAGCTCGTTTCCCCCCATATCAAAAGGTAAAGTTTTGGCCCTTGCAAGGATTTCTATTCCGGTGGCTTCAAGCTCGACAGTACCGCTGACAATATCCTTATTTATTGCGTTTTCGGGTCTTTTATTTACTCTACCGACTATTGTAACTGCATATTCGGGTTTTAATTCCAAAGCCTCTTTATAAGCCTTTTCCGAAAATTTGGAATTT
Source organism: bacterium (assembly GCA_021824155.1). Classification (GTDB taxonomy): domain Bacteria; phylum Patescibacteriota; class Microgenomatia; order Levybacterales; family UBA12049; genus JAKALS01. The sequence continues at coordinate 6,464 of JAKALN010000007.1, forward strand.
ACCACAACTTGAATAATCCCACTCCTATCCCTTATATCGAGAAAAATAAGTTTACCGTGGTCTCTTCTTATTCTTACCCAACCTGCAATTTTAATTTCCTCTCCGATAAAATTTGAAGCTTCGGAGGATAATACCCTTTTCAAACCGGCCATAACCCATACATCATACCTAAAAATCCAAAACTTGACAAGAAGTCAGAATGGTGATAATATTTAATTATCTTATAGTAATGGCTTATAGTTTCTTTACTTTAATAAATAAATATTAATTATCCTTTAACCAGATAAAAATCTGACTAAAGGATTTTTTTATGGCAATTATTTCGGAAACTTTTATCAATACGCCGGAAAGTGCTGCTAAATTTAGACAAACTCAGCCAATAGCAGTCGGACCGGCTAATCAACCGGATACTTCTATGATTTTTTTGGGTGACAATCCCTCTGCATCGCGTGTTGAAATTAGTAAAAGAGTAAGGTATCTGGAAGCTGTACAAAGATTCCAAGTTCTTCAAGATGTTAATAGAAGAATGCAGATAGGACTTGGAAAAACTCCGGAAGACGTTGAAAAACAATTGGCAAGCCGACAAAGTGCTTTTGATAAATTATCCCTTCCTGATCAAAAAGGGTTTTTACAAGAAGCAAGGGCACAAACGACAGAAGCTGTGAATTCCCTTTTTACGGAAGGACTTTGCCTTTATGATGGTCTGTTAATTGAAGTAAACGGCCGGTCGAATGAAGAAATTGCGGCTATATTTGATGCAAGAAAAAAAGCTTTTGATTCCGCGACATTACCCAGAAAACTGGATTTAGCCTTAAAAATGAAATCCGAAGCAGAAGATATGCTGCTTAAAAGGTTTGATTTTTACGTGAACGCGTGGAGGGATACTCTTGTTAAAATGGGACGGCCCCGGGAAGCAATTGACCAAGAGATAGATACTTTGGAAGATAGATTTCTAAGCGCATCTCCCAAGGGGCAAATAGGCATAACAAAAGGTCTCAGGGAAAGAATTTCGGATGTTTCCTTCAGCAGATTTTCTGCATTTTTAGAACTATATTCTCTTCAGATAAAACAAAAAGGGCTTACCGGTGACGATTTTCCTTCTGCCGAATCTCTTAACCAAAGGTATCAGGGGTTATCAATTGCTAAAAGAGATGCATTGGTGGATGAAGTACACAAACTGACTATAAGGGCATTAACGGCTACGCCTGTAAATTTCCCGGCCGCTTAATATCTTTTATTTTAAGCTGAAGTTTTTTACTTCCATTCCATTGATTTTCATCAAGGGTATAAACAACATCAACTCTATCCCCTATCCTAAAACCGTTTTCCTCACCCATTCCAAACGCGATCCCCTCAATTTTAATATTTGATTTTTGACTTTTGAGCTGTAATTTAAGATGCTTATTTCCGTTTCCAACAAGTCTTATATCTTCAATTATAAAATCTTCCGTTAGAAAAACCGGTTCCGGATTTTTCATTCCGAAAGGCTGAAGTTCTTGAATAGAGTCGTATAAATCTTGGGAGATTAACCCTTCGGGAAGCTCCATATCTACTCTAATTAATCTCTCCAGTAAAACACCTTTAAGCATTTTTTTTGCCCTTTTTTGTAAGCTTTTTTCAAGCAAGGAAAGTTTTTTTGTTTCAACAGTAAACCCTGCCGCCATAGGATGCCCGCCCACGTCAACCAATAAATTTAAGTCCCCCCTTATAAATTCGACAATATTAAACCCTGTTATGGAACGGGCCGAAGCTTTACTGTAAACTTCACCTTCAGAAACGACAATCGAAGGACGGTAAAATCCTTCCACAAGCTTACCTGCAACAAGACCGATAACTCCTTGCTCGTAGGATTTATGTGAAATAAATAATATCCCGTCTGTTTTTAAACCTCTGGCAATTCCTTTTGCGTGAACTACGGCTTCTTCGGTTACTTGCTGTCTTTCTTTATTTGTGCTTGCCAATTTTGCTGCAAGCTCTATAGCCCTCTCTTTATTTGTAGTACAAATCAAGCGCAATGAATCCATTGCACTTTCAAGCCTTCCCATTGCATTTAATCTTGGTGCAATAATATGGCCTATTTCATAAACGCCTATATTTACCGAGTCAATTTTAGCTTCTCCAAATAAAGCCAAAAGGCCCGGTCTTTTTGTTTTCCGGAGTTTTAATAATCCGCTTTTTAATAATGCTCTATTTGCTCCCGTAAGAGGTACCAAATCTGCAACTGTGGCCAGGGCCACCAATGCAAGATGTTCATCTTGCAGAATTCTGAATTCTGAATTATGAATTATGAATTCTTTTGAGAGCATATAGGCAACACCTGCTCCGCAAAGTTGAGTTGTATGGATAATCGAAAATGCTTTTGGTAATTTTTTTGAAGGGACATGGTGGTCGGTAATAATTACGTCTATTCCCTGTTTTTTTGCAAAATCTACAGCATCATTTGCAACAATCCCATTATCAACTGTAATTATTAACTTAATATTCTGAATTTTAGATTCTAAATTCTGAATTCCTTTAAGAGAAAGGCCGTATCCTTCATCTACTCTATGGGGAATATAAGGCAGTGCTTTTGCACCAAGACTGTTAAGGGTTTCCCAAAGGATTGCGCTGCCGCAAATTCCGTCAACGTCATAATCACCAAATACTATTATTTGCTCTTTATTTTTTATTGCTTTTTTTATTCTGTTTACGGATTTTCTAACTTGAAGTTTATTTATTTTTACCTTATCTAAGGTAACATTTAAAATTTGAGGATTTAAAAATTCTTTTATTTCCTTTTTTGTTTTAATATTCCTATTTTTAAGAAGTATTTTAACTATGCCGTCTATATTAATTTTTGAACTATCAACTTCCGGTTTGCTAATTAACTCCCATTTTTTCATACCCAAAACTTTCTGCTATACTATAGCAGAGGAAGAAGCGTCGGAGCAAGTTATGCAAAAACAAATTCCGGAGAGAATTTTAGAGGTATATAAAAAAATTGAAAAAGAAGGATACGAGATTTATTTTGTCGGCGGATGCGTAAGAAATCTTCTTTTAAAAAAACCCGTTAAAGACTGGGACATTACTACAAATGCAACACCGGAGGATATATTAAAAATCTTCCCAAACGGATTTTATGACAATAAATTCGGAACAGTAGGAATACCGCTTCAGAGAAAAGAAGAAAAAGAAGTAGTAGAGATTACAACCTACAGAACCGAAGGAGAATATAAAGATAAAAGACATCCCGAAACTGTTTCATGGGGAAAAACAGTAGAAGAAGATCTATCAAGACGTGATTTTACTATTAATGCTATTGCCCTTAGAGCCGCCCCCGAAGAGTTTAACTTGATTGATCCGTTTGAAGGACAAAAAGACATACATAATAAAATTATAAAAGCAGTAGGAGACGCAAATAAAAGATTCAAAGAAGACGCACTAAGATTGATAAGAGCAATAAGAATTGCAACTGAGCTGAATTTTAAAATTGAAGAAAATACGTGGAGTAAAATTAAGGAAGACGCAGCGCTTATAAAAAATGTTTCCAGTGAAAGAATTCATGATGAACTTTTAAAAATATTAAAAAGCGAAAATCCTTACGATGGAATAATGCTTCTGAAAGACAGCGGACTTTTAAAGTATATAATTCCCGAGCTTTTGGAAGGCATAGGAGTATCGCAGGCAAGACCGGGAAGACATCATAAGGAGGACGTTTTTACGCATAATGTTCTATCTTTAAAATTTTGTCCCTCTAAAGATCCAATTGTCAGATTCGCAGCCCTAGTGCACGACATTGGTAAGCCCAAATCTAAAGCACAAGACCAAGAAGGTCTTGTAATCTTCCATAACCATGAAGTAATAGGAGCAAAAATCGCAGGTAAAATATGCGAAAGATTAAAGTTTTCCAGAAAAGACACGGAAAAAATAGTAAACCTTATCCGCTGGCATATGTTTTCCGTTAACGAAAACCAAACAGATGCTGCCGTTAGAAGATTTATTAGAAGAGTAGGCGTAGATAATGTGAGAGACATAATGGATTTAAGAGTTGGAGACCGCTTGGGTGGAGGAACTCAAACTGCAGAAAGCTGGAGATTAAAATTATTTAAAGAAAAAATTGAAGAACAACTAAAACCTGCACCTTTTTCAATTAACGATATGGCAATTGACGGAAACGACATAATGAAAGAACTTAATATAAAACCGGGGCCCATTGTAGGTAAAATACTTGATAAACTTTTTGAAGAAGTCGACGAAGACCTTTCAAAAAACAATAAAGAGTATCTGCTAAAAAGAGTTAAAGAGCTAAAAGTAGAATTTACAGCCTAGGAAGAAAGAGATTCTTTTACAAATCTGCTTACCGTTCCTCCGTCGGCCTTTCCCTTGATCTTCGGAGAAAGATAACCCATTACTTTTCCCATATCCTGTATTGACAAAGCCCCTGTCTGTTTTACCGCTTCCTCAACCAATACTTTTATTTCTTCTTCACTTAACTGCACAGGCAAATAATTTTTAAGAATTTGAAGTTCTTTTTCTTCTTTTTCCGCCAGTTCAAGTCTATTGGCATTTCTGAATTGTTCTATTGAATCGTTTCTCTGTTTTGCTTCTTTTTGCAAAACGGTAAGAATATCTTCTTCCGAGGCTTCATACCCGGCTCCTCCTTTTTGAATTTCATAATAATTAACGGCAGAAATTAACATCCTAAGAACAGACGTTTTTAATTCGTCTCTTGCAAGCATCGACTGTTTTAATTCTTCTTGAAGTTTCTGCTTATTCATATTTTTGCCAAATTTTTAAGCACACTTATTTTATCAGTCTTCTCCCAGGGTAAGTCAAGCTCGGGCCTGCCAAAATGTCCGTAAGCGGCAACTTGTCTGTAGATAGGCCTTCTTAGATCAAGATTTTTTATTATCATTCCCGGTCTTAAATCAAATACTTTTCTAACAATAACGCTTAATTTTTCGTCTTCAATTTTTCCGGTCCCGAAAGTATCCACTAATACAGACATAGGCTCCGATCTTCCGATTGCGTATGATACCTGAACCTCGCATTTTTCCGAAAGACCTGCCGCTACTATATTTTTAGCAACATATCTTGCCATATATTGAGCGCTTCTATCCACTTTTGTAGGGTCTTTTCCGGAAAAAGCTCCTCCCCCATGCTTTGCATATCCGCCATAGGTGTCAACTATAATTTTTCTTCCGGTTAATCCTGTGTCTCCCTGAGGTCCGCCTATTACAAATCTTCCGGTTGTATTAATCCAAAACTTTGTTTTAGAATCAATAAGTTTTGAAGGTATAACTTTTTTGATGACTTTTTCAATTATCTCCTTTTTCAGTTTTTCAGAGTTTATATTTTCGTCATGCTGTGCTGCAATCAACACTCCGTCTATCCTTAAAGGTTTACCTTCCGAATATTCAACAGTAACCTGCGATTTTCCATCCGGCCTAAGCCCTTTTATAGTGTTATTTTTCCTAACCTCTGTGAGTTTTTTGCATAGATTATGAGCCAAAACTATCGGAAGAGGCATTAACTCTTTGGTTTCATTGCAGGCATAGCCAAACATTAATCCTTGATCTCCTGCGCCCAAATTTTCCAAATCTTCCTTTATTATTTTGCCCCCTTTTCCTTCTTTATAACTATCGACTCCTTTTGCTATATCCGAAGATTGCGCGTGAATAGCAGTTGCAACGCCGCTTGTTTCGTAGTGGAAACCATAGCGGGAATCGGTATAACCTATATCTTTAATTACATTTCTTGCAATTTGAGGAATTTCAACATAAGCATTGGTAGTTACTTCCCCGGCAATAAAAATAACACCATTAGTAATTAAAGCCTCAACGGCGACTCTTGAACGCGGATCCTTTGCCAAAAGCTCGTCTAAAACAGCGTCTGCAATTTGATCGCAAATTTTGTCGGGATGTCCTTCGGTGACAGATTCCGAGGTAAAAAACTTTCTCATTTATTTTTGTCCCTTTTAATTTTCTCGCTTAATTCCTGCCAAAGAACCAAAAGAGGAGAAGCATTAAATATAGAAGAATACGTTCCACTTATAACACCTATCAAAAGCGCTACAACAAACCATCTTATACTATCCCCGCCGAAAAGGAGAAGCGCAAATAAAACTAAAACTACAGTCAGGGAAGTATTTAAGGACCTATCCAGGGTCTGAAGTATAGATTCGTTAACCACCTGTTCAAACGAAAGCCCGCTTACCCTTTTTAGATTTTCCCTTATCCTGTCGAAAACAACAATTGTGTCGTGGACGGAAAACCCGATAATCGTAAGAAGCGCAGTAACAAAAAGGCTATCAACTTCTACTCCAAAGAAATGCCCGAAAATTGCAAAAAGGCCTACGACAACCAAAACGTCATGAATAAGAGCAATAACCGCACAAATTCCAAAACGCAAACTGCTTGCAGGCTTTGGAATTTTTCTGAAAGACCAAGTAATATATAAAACAATAAAAATAGATGCAAGAGCAACAGCTGCAGCAGCATTTGTAGTTGTTTCCGCTCCTATAGTTGGGCCTATTGACTGAAATTCTTCCTGTTTTGCCCCCTTAACCGAAAACAAATCAGAAACGAATTTTGAATCCTGTTTTTGGTCCATGGTCTCCGTTCTTACCATTACAAGATTATTCGATGTCTGAGTACTGGATACTTTTAAACCTTCTTTCTCAAGAAGAGAAGAAACGGAATTCGCATCTTTTTGAGTCGCCTGCTTGGGTACGGAAACGGTAATTAGTGTTCCTCCGGTAAAATCAATTGATAAATTAAGTCCGAAAAGAAAAAGAGAGATTAGCCCCGGTATAATGACTATTAATGATATTAAAAAATAAAAATATTTTTTCCCTATTATATCCATATCACTTATAAATAACCCTTAAAAATGTCCTTGTTACTATAATTGCCGAAAACATAGAAACTAAGACTCCTATTGCAAGAACCAGAGCAAAACCTCTTACCGCACCCGTACCGAATCTATAAAGAACTGCGCTTGTAATAAGCGTTGAAACATTGGAGTCTCTTATAGAAGTCCACGCTCTTGAAAACCCTATCTCTATTGCAGCCTGCGTAGGTTTCCCCAAGCGTTTTTCTTCTTTCATTCTTTCGAAGATTAATATGTTTGCATCAACAGCCATTCCTATAGAAAGGATAAAACCGGCAATACCCGAAAGAGTTAATGTTATTCCGTAAGGAGTTAAAGAACTCAGCTTAAAAATTGCCAAAACAAAAAGTGTATAAAGAAAAAGGGCAAAGCTCGCTAAAACTCCAAGCCTTCCATATAAAATACTCATAAAAACAATTATTATAACTAACCCCAGTATTCCTGCCAGAAGACTTTTTTCAAGAGAAGCAAGGCCAAGCGTTGGCCCTACTACCTGACTTTGCAAAAGAGTTAAAGAAACAGGAAGAGCCCCTGCATTAAGCTCTGTACTTAGCTGATTTGCAGTATCTGTGGTAAAGTTTCCCGTAATAACTGCACTGCCGCTTAAAATGGCCTGCTGAACATTTGGAGCTTCTACAACTACATTATCTAAAACAATAGCAACTATTTTATTAACATTCCTTTTTGTTATATCGGCAAATTTTTGTGTTCCATCCGCTGTAAAAGTCAATTGGACCTGCGGTTTACCCGTATTTGTGTCAAATGTAACGCTGGTTTGTTGGATATCGTTACCGGTTAAATTAGTTTTTACAGGATTTTTTAAAACCTGCGCTATGCCCAAAGGCAAGGCCGAAGAAGAAGCGATTTTAGCACTTCCTGTTGCCCCTTCTTCCCAGAAAGAAAGCTGTGCGGTCGTCCCGACAATATTTCTTGCCTGATTAAGATCGGAAACCCCCGGAAGCTCAACTATAATCCTTGATTCTCCTGTTGTTAGTGTAGAAGTTTGCACAATCGGCTCGGAAACTCCGAAAAGATTAATCCTTCTTTCGATTGTGTCTTTAGCCGATTTTAAAGCATCTGCTCTTTGCCCTTGGGGTATTCCGGCCATATCTGCCCTGAAAGTCATACTTGTTCCGCCCTCTATATCCAGGCCCCTCCTAAAAGCAATCTGCCCGTTTATCCCGGCTATTCTTAATGCGTTGTTTATATCAAAGTTTATTTTTTGTTTTATTGGACCTACGGAAAGTCCGTTTACAGAAGGTATATCGATTAAAACGGCAAAAATTGTAAGCGCTATTATTAACCAAAAAAGAATACGGGGATTTTTTCTCATGAAAGCATGCTCTCCTCGTCACCTATTAACATCACCCTGGAACCTGCAAGTATCGAGGCGATAAAAGGGTCACTTTTTTTCTTCCTAAAATCAAATTCATCCTCTGTCATTACCGTGTAATTTATTTCCGTTTCAAGTTTTTTCTCTTCTTCTCTTATTAGAAGGGCAAGCTCGGGAAGAACAATAGTGCCTACGATTAAGAAATCTACTTCATCGGGCTTATCTTTTATTTTTCTTGCAAATTTACCTGAAAACATGGCATATTTTATTTTTCCGAGTTTTACTCTGTTTTTTATAATTTCCGCTCCCAATCCGAAACTCTTTGACCCCAATCTTAAAAGATCATAATAAAAAGGATAACTTTTATTAAGGGAATAATAAACTCTGTTTGCTCTTGGCTCTCTTGATAATATCCCCTTTTTTTCCAAATAAGAAAGCTCTCTTCTTACCGCGTTTATTTCGTCTCCTGTCTTTCTAACCAATTCCCTAACATGATACATAGAAGAAGGAGACGTTAAAAAAACGTTTAAGACTCTTATGCGGGATTTAGAGGTAATAATATCTGAAAACATAATTTGTTCTTTTCTGAACACTAATATACAACATAGTTAAAATGAATTTCAAGTATTAATTTTACTTAACTGTGAGGACCCCGTCTGTGGGCAATATTTCAAACCAAATCAGACCTCTGTCAAACTTAATTTGATTACCGTTTGTATCTCTTACTACTGTCCTTCCGGTTCTGCTGTCTTTTTCCCATGTACCGTTTATCCTTTTGCCGTCTTTAAACACAACTGCTTTTCCTGTCCCCTTATCCCTATACAGGAGATGAACGTTATTTTCGTATCCGTCGTTAGCGCTAGATTCTACCATTTCCAATACTACTATGTTCTTCGCAGTTAACTGTTTATTTGTATCTCTGTCTATAAAAGGCTTACCCCCGTTATTCCTTGCATAGAGGTTTGTTTTGGGATCATAAACCCAATCAACATAATAATCCGGGTCGCCTGTCCAAAATTCCAAATGAATAGTTTGAGACGAAGGCCTTGCCGAAGCAGGAGCATCATCCGTAAAAGCAAATGGAACAAAATTAGTATCCCATGATTTTCCGTTTTTATCTACATTTGTTAAGCCTCTGTTTGCTGCGGCATAATCCCAAAGCTTCTGGACAGTTGAATACATCGTATGCTCTGTTGCGGCTGTATGGCCCAATCTATCGTAATCTCTCCAATAGGTAGGAAAACCAATAGAAAACTGGTTCATGTCGTTATATCCTGTCCAACCGTATGTATCAAGCTGCCCGAGAGCGTCGGCTGGTCCAGATTGATTAGCCCCTCCCACGTGGGCATATAAAGGACTATTTCCGTATTCCGATATAAAATCAATAAAGTAAGTTCTTGCGGACCTAACAGGACCCACCTCGCCCGCATCCTGGCAATAGAATACTGCAAGAAAACGTGTTATTCCGCCTTCTGCAACTGCTTCATAAATTACATCTGCCCCAGATAGCCCGGACTGGGGTCTGGCGCCTACGTGGTTTTCAACCATAACACCTAAAGGTCGGTGTTTTTGCCACCATTGCTCTTGCTGCTTAGAGTATAAGACTCCGTTTAAAGGACAGGCCTGTGTTTTTGGAAGACTATTGTCAAATGCAAGCTGTCCGTTAGCTCCAAGATTTGGCGTGGGAAGCGGCGAAGTTATGCTTTCTGACGAAACAGTTTTTGTAAATAAAAAATAAGATACTCCTGTAGAGGCTAAATAAACCAAAACCGCTAAAAGAATTGTAAGAATTTTTTTCTTATCCATAAATTATTTATTATTATCCGCTTCTTTTAATGCTTTTTTCTCCTCGTCCGTTAATTCGTGTTCTGTTCCTTTTCCTTCAACTATTTTTTTTGCGTACCACCTTGTTCCGGAGCGGGAATAAAGGCCGGAAATTATTACACCCGTATTGTTTCCGTCTATAAGAGATAAAATGAAACTTTGGTCTCCTCCGGTATCCTTAAAAGGGTTAAAACGTACCAAACCTACCTTTTGAATATGTAAAAGCCCATCTTTCTCAATTTTAGCACAATATCCTTTTAAATAATCAATATCTTTTCTACTTAGGTCGTTCTCTTTTAACAACCTTTCCAGTACCGACTTTAAACTTTTTTCGCTTACTCCCTTTGTTAAATGATTATAGTGCGAGAGAATTTTCCAAAAAAAAATCGTTAGTACCAATAGCCATATAATTACAACTCCCAGGGCCGCTAGTACTAAATCGACTGCCATAGATATTCATTTATCTTAGCCTCTTGACAGGCTCGTGTCAATAGTGTAATCTAGGCTTCTAGCATGGCTAAAAAGAAAAAAACTCGTCAACAGAAAATAATTGCCGATCTTAGACGACAAATATACGCCTCGCAAGACCATGTAGTTGTTTCTGTAAAAAAAGAAACGCCGGAAAATCAAGTTCCGTCTTCGATAATAAAAACAAATATTCCCATAAGAAAACCCGAAATATTTACTAATACTTACCCATATCTTGTAAAAGATTTACGAAAGACCGCTATTCTAAGCGCTGCTATAATTCTGGGGCAATTTATCCTCTTATTTATTTTGAAAAATCATATATTTACAATCGGCGGTCTAATTTATTGATGAAGGGGGGTGAAATATAATATGGCATCAATGTATTGCGTAAAATGCAGACAAAAGAGAGAAGATGCAAACGCACAGAAAGTTACCATGAAAAATGGTAAACCAGCCCTCAAGGGCAAATGTCCAGTCTGCGGTACAGGAATGTACAAGATTGGAGCTGCTTAATTTTCTTGAAGATTCTTCGAAGAAATAAAAATTACTTCAAGAAATAATAGAAAAACCCCGCGTTATGTAGTTTTACTAATAATCCGGGGTTTTTTTTATTCCCAAGCAACGATTCCTTGTACCCGCAATTTAAACAATAAACGTCTCTGTTTCCGGGCATATCGCCCATTGAAGAATCACATTGAGGACAATTTTGAATTCTTAAGCCTTGCCTGGGAACCATTCCCCAACCTTTTTCTGCATCGAATAATTTATTTTCCTTTATAATGAACCAGCTTATAAACTTCAACAACAGAAATTTTCCAATGGCCTTCAATATCTGCTCTTCCAAAACCTGCAATTTCCCATAGGGAATTTCCTAGCGGTTGGCATGGTAGCGGGCTCTCGCACACAACCAAAAGCTGGTCTGTTACCGTTTTTCTTTGGGGGTCATGGGCAAAATCTTCAATTGTTGTAGGAGGATGATTCCAGATTGTAAAGAAATATCTGTACGCATAATCTGAATTTCCCCCGCTTATAAGAGCAAAATTAAAAGGCTTTGCGTCTGTTTTTGTCATTACAAAATCTGCAATTGTCTTCATCTGGTTTAACTGCCTGTTTGGTTCGTACCTAAAAGGCAGCCCCTGGATATTTAAGAAAAACAGTACCAAAATTACTCCAATGGTTACAGGCTTTAATATTTTTGAAAATTTGCTTTTAATCCTAAATGTAAAATAAAGAAGATTTGCTACAAGTAAAAACGGTAACGGAAACATAAAAGAGAAATAATAGTCATAAATAGGTTTTTTATAAAAGCCGAAAAGCAATACCCCAAATAAAAGCCATAAAACAAAAAGAAAATATATATTGAATGAAGACTTCTTATCTTTAACAGTTTTTATTAACTGGTATATTATTAATGCGGAGCTTAAAACCGCCAGAATTATAGTAAAAATATACCACACGCTTATAACGGGTTTTGAAAACCAGAAAAGCTGTTCGGGAGGAGGAAGTTCGGTCATAAGTCTTCCGAAAAGCCTGATAAATACATCGGAAACAATTGGGAAAAAATTAGAACTCCCTCCTGTTTGACCCGAGTAAAAAACGAAATTGAATAAACTTCTAAAATCGGGAAAGCCATGCCTAACTTCAAACGCAAGGAAAGGAGACCATCCTATTAAAAATCCTATAAAAATTGCTATATAGTCTTTTGCCAGCCGTTTTAAGGTTTTGGTAAAATTTGTTCTAAAAAATATTCTCGTTACAAAAATATAAACGGCAACTATTACACCTAAAAACGTTGCAAGATAATGAAGCTGCAATGCTATTCCCAAAAGAAACCCCGAGAGAAAAAATAAGCGGATTTTGTTACCGTTAACTCCTTTATAAATTACGTAAAGAGTAAGAAGAGAAAAAAACGGAAGAGGATTTGGGTTCCAAGAAGACCGTGAATATGCAATTACCAAAGGGGAAATGGCATAAATTAATGAAGCTATTAATCCTACTTCTTTATTAAAAAGTTCGCTTCCAACCTTATAAACAAGAAACACTGTTAAAATACCTATAAGAGCGACCATTACCGCAGGCCCAACCGGGTTATAATTAAAAAGCCATAAGAAGGGAGCCATAAAGTAGTAATAAATAGGACCTAAGAAAAATCCTCCTACAGAAGCTGTAGGCCCCAAAAGAGTTAGGTGTCCATGCAAAATATTATATACAACAAGTACGTCCCTACCCTCGTCTCCCAAAAAAGTCATATAGTCGGCGATTCTGTATAGCCTAAGGAAAGAAGCAAGCAGTAAAATAAGAGCAATTAAAATTTTTTCGGGATTAGACTTTAACCAATTTATAAGCTTCATTTATGAGGTTTTTTTCGCCAAATAATAAATCTGTAAACTGTGAAATTATAAATTAATAAAACTCCTGTGCCGAAAATAAAATAAAGGAAATAATATTTTCTTCCTATAAGGTTGTCTCCCAAAAATATTATTCCTGTTTGAATAAAGATTACTCCTATTGCAGATGTGGCATAAAAATTGAGCATTTTCCAAAGATACTGGCCAAATCCCTTAAACTGCTCTGTTCTAAAAGTCCAAAGGTTATTCAAGTTATAATTGGAAAATATAGCTACAACCGCTCCCAAAAGATTAGAGATTGAAGGATTGATATTAAACCATTCAACTAAAACTCTAAGTATTACCGCCTGAAGAATAAAGCCTATTCCTCCAACAACTAAAAATTTACCGAAAGGACCAAATATTTTTTCTTTTATACTTGACGTTATTACATATTTTAAAAGGTCAATTATATATTCCTTAGCGGCAATTTTTGATTTACCCAGAGTCCTATCGGTAAAATTTATCGGAACTTCTGCAACCTTAAAACCGTCCCTTACTGCTTTATTTAAAAATGAGACTTGAAAGGTATATCCCATAAAATCCGTGAGCTCAGCTTTTTCTTTTAAGAAAACCTCTTTCCTGATTGCCCGAAATCCTCCGGTCCAATCATGTATTGAAAACTTGAGTAAAATTGTCCTAACGAGTAAATTACCGAATACAGAAAACATCTTTCTGCTTAAACCCCAATTTGAAGGAATTGAACCGCCCTGGCTATAACGCGTCCCTATAACAAAATCGTAACCTTGGTCTATTTTTTCCAAGAAAGCGGGAATCTTTTTTGGGTCGTGTGACAAATCTGCATCCATTTCAAACATTACATCTGCTCCCATTTCATCTATTGCATAAGTCATCGCCCTGACATAGGCTGCGCCAAGTCCGCGTTTTTCACCAACGTTTATGTCTACGTTATCCCATTTTTTCATTAATCCTCTTACAACCTCTTCCGTTCCATCGGGAGAATTATCATCTGCGATAAGAATATTCATTTTGTGGTTTTTTATCTGGGGGAAAATCTCTTCTTCTAAAATTTGAACTAATCTTTCAATATTGCCTTTTTCGTTGTAGGTCGGAATTATTATTACTACTTTCATAAGTATAATTATATTAAATCACAAACTCCTGAAATATTCTATTGTTTTTTCAAGACCTTCTTCAACTGTTATTTTTGGTTCCCATCCGAGCACGCTTTTTGCCTTAGATATATCCGGATTTCTTCTTTTCGGATCATCCTCGGGCAATTCTTCAAATATAATTTCCGAAGATGATTTGGTCATTTTTTTTATTAAATTTGCCATTTCCAAAACTTCCATCTCCTTTGGGTTTCCCAAATTGAAAACTTCTCCTTTAGATTTTTGAGAAAACATTGCATTTTTAAGACCTTCTACCATGTCGGAAACATAGCAAAAGCTTCTTGTTTGTTTTCCGCTGCCGTAAACAGTTAAAGGTTTATTTGCTATTGCCTGATTAATAAAATTTGAAATAATTCTCCCGTCATCCACCTGCATATTAGGCCCGTAAGTATTAAATATCCTGATTATTCTAATATCCAGGTCAAACTTGCGGAAATATGCCATAGTAACCGCTTCTCCAAAACGTTTACCCTCATCGTAGACTGAACGGATACCGTTAGGATTAACGTTTCCGAAATAATCTTCTTTTTGGGAAGAAATAAGAGGATCGCCGTAAATCTCGGAAGAAGAAACGTAAAGGAGCTTAGCGCTTTTTTCTTTTGCTAAATTTAAAAGGTTATAAACCCCAAAGGAATTGGCTCTTAATGTTTCTATAGGGTGGTTAATAAAACTTCTGGGGCTTTTTTTATTGGGAGAAGCAGGGCTTGCCAAGTCAAAAATATAATCAATTTTTTCTGCAAATAAGCTTTGAGGAAGTTTTTCTGCAATATCCGCTTCTATTAATTTAAAATTTTGGTCTTGGAGTTGGTCTTTTAAATTATTCTTGTCGCCCGTTATAAAGTTATCTATACATATTACCCTAAAATTATCGGAAAGAAGACTTTTGCAAAGATGCGAGCCGATAAACCCTGCACCGCCCGCAACTAAAACAGTTTGCATATTATTTATTTTGTTCTCTCTCTAAATCGGCCTTAACCATCATTTCAACCAATTCCTTAAAGCTTGTTTTCGGTTTCCAACCTAAAACTTTTTGTGCTTTACTGGCATCTCCGATAAGATAATCCACTTCTGCCGGCCTCATATGCTTGGGTTCGTTGGCAACAACATATTTTTCCCAATCCGAAATTCCGACAACCTTAAATGCTTCTTGGACAAACTCCTTTACGCTGTGATTTTCTCCTGTTGCTATAACATAATCGTCCGCTTTTTCCTGCTGGAGCATAAGCCACATAGCTTCAACATAATCACCTGAAAATCCCCAATCTCTTTTTGGCTCCAGACTTCCCAATTCCAGTTTATTCTGTTTTCCCAAACTAATTCTGGCAACGGCATTGGTTATTTTTCTTGTAACAAATTCTATACCTCTTCTTGGCGATTCATGGTTAAATAAAATTCCCGAGCAGGCAAAAATATTATAACTTTCCCTGTAATTTAAGGTTATATAATGTCCGTAAACTTTTGCCACTCCATAGGGACTCCTGGGATGGAATCTTGTTGTTTCTTTTTGGGGAGTTTCCGTAACTTTTCCAAACATTTCGGAAGAAGAGGCCTGGTAGAATTTAATTTTCGGATCAACGGTTCTTATTGCCTCAAGTATTCTGGTTACACCTAATGCAGTAAATTCTCCTGTTAAAACCGGCTGGTCCCATGAAGCTTTTACAAAAGACTGAGCTGCTAAATTATATACTTCATCCGGTTTTGAGTTTTTGATTGCATCTGTTAATGAACCCTGATCCAGTAAATCACCCGACAAAAGCTCAATTTTATCGTATATATGCTGGATATTTTCCATATTAGGCGTACTAAGCCTTCTGACAAGTCCGTAAACTTTATATCCCTTAGAAATCAACAATTCTGCTAAATATGGCCCGTCTTGGCCGGTTATTCCCGTAATAAGAGCGCTTTTCATAATAATTGTAATTATTTTAGATTATCTGTCTCCAATAGTCCAGAGTATCTTTAAGGGTTTTATCTATTCCAATTACCGGCTCCCAGCCTGTTATTTTTTTAAATTTTGAAGAATCACACACAAGTTCAGGATTATCAATGGGCCGAAATAAAGATTTATCCGTCTCAATCTTAATATCGGCATTGGACATCGAAAGCAATTTATCCAATATATCTTTTATTTTATACGCAATACCCGAACCAAGATTATAAACATCACCGTCTTCACCTTTGGAAATTACCAAATCATAAGCCCTTACCATATCTCTCACATCTGTAAAATCACGTTTTGCTTCAAGGTTACCTACCGCTAAAATATTTTCTCTTTTGCCTTTTTCTATTTCCGCAATTTTTTTTGCAAAAGCAGCAACCACAAAACCCGGGCTTTGTCTCGGACCAATATGATTAAAGGGTCTTACCCTGACAGCTTTCAGATTATACGATAGAAAATATTGCAAACCCAAAAAATCCTGAGTCAGTTTTGAAACTGCATAAGAATTTGTCGGCCTAAAAGGAGTATCTTCGTTAATCGGCAGATTCTCTTTTGATACATCTCCGTAAACTTCCGCGGAAGAAACAACCAAAAGTTTTGATTTTTCTAAATTTGATTTACGCATCGCTTCCAAAACATTTATTTGGGAAGATATATTGTTTACAACCGGCTCCTTGGGTGAAGAAAAACTGTCCGCAACCGAAGCAAGAGCTGCTAAATGATAAATAATATCCGGTTTTATCTTCTCTACAAGTTCATATACATTTTGTTCGTTGGAGAGGTCAATTTTTGTTAACTTCAAATTATTCTTAACGGAATCTACGTTTCTTAAACTTTCTTCCGATAAATACGTTCCGTAAATTTCATCACCGTTTTTTTTATCAACAAGATATTCAGCCAAATGGCTTCCCACAAAGCCGGATACGCCGGTAATCAAAATCTTTTTAGCCATACTATCTTCCTATACCCATATAATTAAATCCTTTGGCTTTCATTTCTTCGGGTTCATAAAGGTTTCGTCCGTCGATAATATTCGGCTTTTCCATTCTGTCTTTAATATTTAAAAAATTTAATTCCCTAAACTCGTTCCATTCAGTAAGCACAATAAGCAAATCTGCTCCATCCGAAACCTCATAGGCATCTTTTTTATAATCTACATTTTTTAGCACTTTACTTGCTATATCCATAGCTTTTGGATCAAAGGCGGAAACTTTTGCACCGTCGTTTTGAAGTAAATTGATAATGTCAATTGCCGGTGCGTCCCTCATATCGTCTGTATTTGCTTTAAAGGCCAATCCCAATATCCCAATTTTTTTACCCCTTAAATCTCCTAAAATTTTTCTGGCTTTTCTAACAATATCTCTCCTTGATTGATTATTAATATTCTCCACTTCTTCAAGTAAAGAAAATGGATAATCGTTATCTTTTGCAATTGAAATAAGCGCTCTTACGTCTTTTGGAAAACAGCTCCCTCCATATCCTGGACCGGGAGAAAGAAACATATTGCCTATTCTTTTATCCATTCCAATTCCTTCAAGAACTTTCAAAGCGTCTGCTCCGAGTGACTCCGAAAGTTTTGCAATTGAATTTGCGTATGAAATTTTAAGAGCTAGAAACGCATTGGCAGCGTATTTTATAAGCTCGGCTGTTTCAAAATTTGTTAAGACCAGAGGTGCCTTAATTGGCTCATGCAGCTTAACTAACAGTTCTTGAGCTCTTTTACTTTCTGCTCCTATAACAATTCTGTCGGGGTTAGTTGTATCGGAAATAGCACTTCCTTCCCGCAAAAATTCCGGAACGGATGCATAATCAACCTCTGCGCCTTTAGGTTTTGACTCTTCTAAAATTCTTTTTACTCTTTTATTTGTACCTGCGGGAACCGTGCTTTTCGTTGCTACCACACTATAACCTTCGAGGTTTTGTCCTATTTTTTCGGCAACCTCCAAAACCGTCGAAAGGTCGGCGTCTCCTGTTTTTGTGGTTGGGGTCCCTACTGCAATAAAAATTATATCCGACTCGGAAATTGAAGGTTTATAATCAAGGGTAAAAATAAGTCTTTTTGCCTTTACATTTTTTCTGACTATTTCTTCCAGCCCCGGTTCATAGATTGGAATTATTCCGCGTTTTAAATTTTCAATTTTCTCTTTTGTGTGGCCTATTACATATACCGTATTCCCGAAATCAGCAAACACCGCAGCCGTAACCAAACCAACGTATCCATGCCCAATAAAAGTAATTATCATAATTTAATAATTATTCTGCTTTTTTGCCGGTTAATTGTTTTTTTATTTCCTCTATGCCTTCTTCAAAACCTCTCATTTTTATCCCGAGCTTACCAATTTTATCATTTTTGAGCCCCAGAAAAAAGGGTCTTGGTGCTTTATTCTTAAAATATTCTTCTCTTGTTGTTTTGAATATTAAATTTTTATCAAGTTCAAATTTATCGGCGATAATAACTGCCCCGTCAAAAGGGGAAATAAACTGGCTACCCACAACATTATAAATACCCGCGGAATTATTTTTTATAAGTTTGTCTATAGCATAAACAAAATCGTCTGCAAAAGTAGGGGTCATAATGTGGTCAGTAATCATATAAACCGCCTGTTTGTTTTGCAGACGCTCTAAAACTACCCTGAAAAAATCTTTTTTTGTATCAAATTTTGCTCTATATGGATAAGCCAATCTTGCAATTGCCCAATTTAAACCGGATTTTTTAATTAGCTGTTCCCCTTCATATTTTGTTTTTCCGTACCAATTAACAGGATTTTCTTTGTCATCTTCCGAATATCCTCCTTCTTTGGTTCCGTCAAAAACAAAATCTGTTGAAACGTAAATAATTTTTTTGTTGTTTTTTTTACAAGCTTCAATTACGTTTTGTGTGCCTATAACATTTATTACCCAAGCAGACTGTTGTTTAATCCACTTATCCATGTCGGGTTTTTTTTGATTTAAGTAATTTTGGTCTATTTCTTTATCTTTTTCACACAAATCTACGTCGGTTTTTGCAGCCATATGAAGCACTATTTCCGCATCCGAAGAATTTATTTTTCTAAAAACCGAGCCTGCATCTGTTATATCTACACCGGCTTTTCTGTTTATATCTTCAAATTCGTATCCTAATAGTTCACTAAACCTGGAACCGACCAACCCCGAAGAACCAGTAAATAGAATTTTCATAATGAAAAAGGGCGAACTCATAAATCATTAGATTTACTCCGAATCCTCGCCTGTCCGCTGACGCTTGCAGGCGAACTCATAAATCATTAGATTTACTCCGTTCCATATTGCTTTTTATAATAATTTTTGTATTCTCCCCTTTTTACATTCTTCCACCAATCCTGGTTTTGTTTGTACCAATCAATCGTTTTTCTAAGCCATTCTTCAAACCCGTATAAGGGTTCCCATCCCAATTCGTTTTTTATTTTAGACCAATCAAGAGCATATCTTCTGTCATGCCCGGGCCTATCCTTTACAAACTCGATCATATCTTCTCCTTTACCCAGTATTTTTAAAATTTTTTTTATGACCTCAAGGTTGTTTATGTCCTCGGTCAATCCCCCAATACAATATGTTTCTCCTTCATTGCCCTTTTCCAATATCAAATCTATTGCCCTGCAATGATCTTCTACATAAAGCCAGTCCCTTACATACAAACCGTCACCGTAAACAGGCACTTTCTTATTTTCCAATAAATTGGTTATTGCAAGAGGAATAAATTTTTCGGGAAATTGATATGGGCCGAAATTATTTGAACAATTGGAAATTGTTATAGGTAATCCATAAGTTGTGTAATAAGCTCTGACAAGATGGTCTGAACCGGCTTTACTGGCTGCATATGGACTTCTGGGGTTATAACTTGTTCGTTCATTAAAAGTACTCTTATCTTCAAGCTTAAGGCTTCCGTACACCTCATCTGTAGATATATGATGGAATTTTTTCACCTTATTCTTCAACGCACTGTCTAATAAAACTTGTGTTCCTAAAACATTTGCTTTTACAAAATCCGATGGATTAATAATACTTCTGTCAACATGGCTTTCTGCTGCAAAATGCACAACAATATCTGTCCCTTCCATTACTCTATCCACTACAGATTTGTCGCATATATCACCGTGAACAAAACTATAATTTTTGTTATCTTTTATACTCTTGAGATTTTCCAAATTTCCTGCATAAGTCAGCTTATCCAAGTTTACTATTAAATCCCCGGGGTGATTTTTAAGCCAATAGAGGATAAAATTAGAGCCAATAAATCCTGCTCCGCCTGTAACTAAAATCTTCATCTTAATTATTTACCGCCTTTGTTTGCCCAATAGTTGTTTGCTTCGGCAAGGCTATTAAAAGTACCAGCATCGCTCCAGTATCCTTTAAGCTCTGCCCACCTTAGCTTACCTTCCTTAACGTATGCATTATTGACATCGGTTATTTCCAATTCTCCTCTATCAGACGGCTTAATATTGTTAATAAATCCAAACACTCTGGAGTCATACATATATAAGCCTGTGACCGCCATATTGCTTTTTGGGCTCTGGGGTTTTTCTTCAATTGCAATTACTTTACCGGGGTCTTTTTCATCAAAAACAGCTACACCAAAACGCTTAGGGTCATCTACTTTTTTAAGAAAAATTAAAGCTCCCTCTTTAAAATTTCTAACGTCTTCCGATATGTCGGCGTCTGTTGTATTATCTCCTAAAATTACAGTAACACTGTTCCCATCGGCAAAGCTTTCGGCAAGAGAAAGAGCATCAGCTATCCCGCCGTCCGGTTTTTCCTGATATGCGTACTCTAAATGTTTTAAACCTAATTCTTTACCGTTTTTTAAAACACCTAGGAAATGTCCTACGTGAGGTCCGCTTGTTACCAATAGCACTTCGGTTATTCCGGCTTTAACAAGCGTTTGAATCGGATAAAAAATCATCGGCTTATCGTAAATAGGCAGAAGATGCTTATTAGTTACGTGTGTAAGAGGATAGAGCCTGGTACCAAGACCTCCGGCTAATATTACACCTTTCATATTCCATAACCTCCTTTTAGTAAAAACAGCATTATTGCTATTCCAAGTGATGCAATAAGTATATATTCTACCACAAGTTTGGTTGTTAATTCATGATTTATGAAATGATGGAGCAATCCCCATATTACATAAAAAACGGAAAGAATGACAAAAACAGTCATCTGCAGCTGTTTATTTGGGCCTAAAGACAAAATCAAAAATAATCCTAAAAATAAAATTGCAGCCAGAGAAATATAATAAATAATATGTTCGTTAAGTTTTTTAATCATTAAATTATTGCTCCTCTAACTATTAATGTAATAAGTATCAAAAGCAAAGTTAAAAAGAATAAATGGTCTATGTTATGGCCCACCAATCTTACTACCTTCTTCCTTTCAATTACAATCATATCCATAATTAAAGCTAAAATAAACAAAGCAACCACAATTAAAGCAATATTCGAAGAGAAAGAAGCGCTGTCAACCAAAGGCTTTACATAAGGAACAGGGGTTTTATTCGCGTCTAAAACTAACTGGCCGGATTTATTTGCCGGCTTTGCTGTAGGCGATGGCGTAGCGGGAGAATTTACGGAAGGGATTTCCGGAGCCTTATTACTGGCACTTGCAAGTTCGTTGCCGGGCGCGGCGGCCAACGCAGTACTCCCCAACATTTCTACTACAAGCACTGTATCTTCACCGTTTAATTTTCCTGTTTCAACAGCATAACCAACATTCGTATAATTTGGGGATAACATATTCTGCCTATGTTCGGGGCTTGCCATCCAAGCATTAACAACATCCGACGGAGTGGTAAAACCTCTTGCAAGATTTTCTCCGGCGTAGATATAATTATATCCGGCGGCTTTAATAAAAACCCACGGAGTTTTTCCATCCGGAGAATTATGGGCCCAATAATCTTCTGCAAACATATTATTTGCCTTATTAAAAGCAGCTTGGGAGAGCTCTTGATTCAAAGATAAGGGAGGAAGTCCGTTTTCTTGCCTTTTTTGGTTTGTTAGCAATAACAGCTGATCCGAAGAAATATCGCTAAACGTACCCAAGACGGAAGGAAAGGTGGTCCTTATGGCAGATAAAGAAAAACCGGCGAAAAAAATTATAACAGTAATAAAAAGTATCGTCTTATGATGAAGAAGCTTAGGCCTGTAATTGTTGGAAATATGAGGCAAGAATAAATGGTGCAGAAATTCCTTCATACTTAATTATTATATAACGGTTCGGCTAAATCACCAACTTTATTCCCATTAACCGGGATTTTTAAGATATACCCTAAAGTGTTTGCAACCGCGACTCCAACTCTAAGACCTGTAAAAGAACCTGGTCCCAAATTAACTTCTATTTGCGTTAAATCGGTTGGCTTTAGTTTATTTTCTTTAAGTATTTCATCTATAAGAAGAAGCACAACCTGCGATTTTAGATTAGTTGCATCCGAACTTAGACAATAAACTTCTTTTCCCGTTGTTAGTGAAACCTGTATTTGCTTATTACTGCTTGTGTCTATAGATAAAATCTTTTGCATTATAAACTTATCTTAACTGCCCCCTCCCTTATAATTTGCCACGGTTTTACCGAAACATCAATGACCGTTGAAGGCTGTTTTAATTTACACTCTCCTTTTACTACAAAATCGGCAAGACTAACCAGTTCGGGGTCTAAATCTTCAAAATTATAAGGCGTTTCTTTACCGTGGAAATTAGCAGAAGGACCTAAGACTCCCACCCCTATCTTTTTTATTATGGAAAGTATTGTATTGTTATCCGGAATTCTCACGCCTAAATTTTTTCCGTTTCCTCTTACAAGCTTTGGCACCATGTCCAAAAAGGCCGGGAGAATTATAGTAAGAGCACCGGGCCAGTACTTATCCGTTAATTTGTCTTCAACTTCAATGGGAAAATCTATGACATATTTTCTGATCATATCCAAACTATCGAATAAAACCGGAACCGCCTGGGTTTGCGGCCTTTTACGTATATTGAATAGCCTTCTAACCGCATTTTCTCTATCTATTCTACATCCTATTCCAAAAGCGGTATCTGTAGGAAAAATTATAATCCCTCCCCCGTTTAAAACCTTAACCGCTTGCTCAACATCATTCATATCTAATAATTTTTATTTCCCTCCTATTATCTCCTAAATATTTAAAAAATATGTTCGTCCTTTTACCGGATAATAATTCTTCCATTTTTTCAGCCCATTCGATTGCTACAATATTATTGGGGTTTTCGATAATTTCTTTAATACCTAATCCTTCTATATCCTTGGTATTTCCTGTCCTGTATAAATCTATATGGTAAAAAAGTTTAGGCCCTTGGTCTTTAATTTTTAGTCCTAAGTCATATGTCCTTACTATAATAAATGTTGGAGAAATTATTCTTTTTTCTATGCCCAACCCAAGCGCTAACCCTTGGACAAAAGTGGTCTTCCCTCCCCCTAAATTTCCGTAAAGAGCAATAATTCCTCCTCCCGTTAAATTTTTTCCGAATTCCTCCCCCAATCTTTTTGTTCCCTCCGAATTTTCGGTAATAAAAATTTCTTCCGTTTTATTCATTCTGTTTTTTTATTTTCTTATAATATAACTTGGAAAACAAGATGGCACAGCATAAAATAGAAACTAAACCGGAGAAAATTAAAATTTTGGGAATAGTATTCTCTTCTGAAGCAAGAAAAATTTCTCTTTTTTTGGGAACAGGAGAATTTGTTACGAACATTGCGTTCAAAAAAGCACTTTGGGAGGTTTCGCCCAAAACATCTTCCTCTAAATTTGCATCATCCGAGGATTCCATATGCAATTCTGTATAAGACGCACTAGGCACCGGAGAAAAAGAATTGTTTGGACTGGCAGTTGGTGAGCTTTGGGAAGTAGGACTTGGAGCAGAAGAAGACTCGGGAGTAGGAGTTAATAGATTAATTTGAATATCAACGGGAGTTTGTTGGTCGGAAGCCTGACTTCCCGATGACGTATAGCGCCTTAATTTTAGTTTATACATACCTTTACCTAAATAGTCATTTATTTCCGGGTCTCCAAGCCTTGCCGTGACTGTTGCTAAAACTATTTTTGAAGAATCTATGGTTACGGGAAAATATAATTTACCGTCGCTTCCGCTATACCAATTTAAACCGTTAAAAGTTTCACCAAAGTAGTTAGATGTACCGTCTTTATATAAATCCACCCTTAGGTAATTTTGTCCTAAAGAAGCACCGGAAATTGAGGCCGTAATAATAAAATTTTCATCTTTTATATCGCTTGGCAAGTTAATAACCGAAACCGTAACGGCAAATGCTTTGGAAATGAAGATAAAACTTACAATAAATAAGTTTATAGAAAACAAAACGAGCAATTTTTTGTTTCTATGAAACATAAAAAGCCTCTACATAGAGACCCTGTCTATTTCAAAGATACTGTTTAATGAATAATGATCCGTAAAAGAGATATCGTGTCCGCCCGAAATATAAGGGTCGTTCATAACATAGTTTCCCCCCGAACCGCTTTTAAGAACTACAAAATGTGTCCCTCCATAAGCATATATGCCTACTATTACAGGACCTCCTTGAAGAGAAGAATCAAGGGGAGATGTGCCGCTTCTTGATATATTTACACCCTTTACACTTATTGAATATTTAAGCATGGCTGTACCTACGGCAAAATTGCTATCCCCGCTTTGTGCGATATCCGAAGGCAATATATCCGTATGTCCCATATGGCTTGCAATCATGGCAATAGAAGTTATAAGACACCCGTAGCCTGCCATACTGTAGCCATCTTGGTTGTTTATAAGCATATTTCCCCATTGGGAATCCCTCTGGTTATAATAACATCCCCAACTGTCACAACTTGTCTGTCCGCTTAATATTGAAGCCCCCCCCTGGCCGGTAACAAATCTGGAAAATCCCGCTAACTGGGCTTTTGCTTGAGCCAGCAAAGACTGATAATTAGCTTCGCTTCCCTGTGTCTGGCTAAGCAAATCCTGCTTTGCTGATTTTTCCTGGTTTAATTGATCTGTATAAGCCTGAAGCTGGGCTTCCAAAGCAACTACTTTTTTCTTCTCTTCTTCAAATATAGTTTTCTGGTTTGCGTAATCTACTTTTGCCTGTTCGGTATCGTAAATAAGTTGTTTATCGTGAGCCTGGGCAATTTTTAAATAATTAAGCCTTTTAAAGAAATCCGAAGCATTTCCCGAAGTTAAAAGAATCTGGAAAGGCTGGACCGTACCCACTTCGTAGGTTGCGACAATTCTGTTTGCCAAAACATTAACCAAACCATTTAATGATTGTTCAAGGCCGGAAACTTTTTTGGTAGCAGTATCTATATCTAAGGTAAGACTTGTAATCTGTTCCTGAGTGGCCTCAATCCTATATTCCGTGAGTTTAATTTGGCTGTCCATAACCGCAATTTGTGAAGATAAGGTTTTTTCCTGTCCCTGAAGGTCGGAGATTTTGCTCTCCAATTCTATTATTTGTTGCTGAAGTGCATCTGTATTAGGAGTAGCCGTCGGGGTTGGAGTAGGCGTATCAGAATAAACGGCTGTTTTTGAAAATAAAAAACTAACTAAAATTACAAGAAAGAAAATCAAAAAAATTTTGTTTTTTACAAAGAAAGATTTCATATCTCATAAAACATCTTTAAAATAAAGCCTATTTAAGGTACCTTAAAACTGCCAAATAGCTTGAAAAAGCACCAAGCATTGCAGCCAAAATAAGTTCTACCCCCAAAAGCTCTAACAAAACAATAGATGATACCGGCAAAACAGGAATCCCTCTTAGAAAGGATTCCAAAAAAGGAGTGCTATACCAAAGAGCAACCGATGCAATAACCCAACCTAAAAAGGCTCCTATTACGCCGTAGAGCATTCCCTCAAAAATAAAGGGCCATCTTATATACCAGTTTGTTGCACCGATTAATCTCATTATTTCTATATCTTCTTTTTTTTGGGATATTTTTATTCCTATAATGGTTACCATTATAAAAACTGAAACAAGAGAAAGTACTACAACTAAAGCCAGCCCAATTTTTCTAAGCGCAGATGTCCAATCCGTTAAAGTTGACACAACATCCTTTTGGAAAACTACTTCCTGAACTATAGAAGAATTCTTAAGGGTGTCGGAAATTGGAGATAAATCTTCAATTTTTGTCGTTGAGATCTCCAAGGATGCGGGGAGTATATCTGCCGTTACCAAGTCCAGCAAAAGGGGGTCATTTTTATTCTGCTCACGGTAGATTTTTAAAGCTTCTTCTTTTGACACAAATTTTATAGACGCTATTTTCCCTGTTGATTGCAAGTTATTTTCCAAAGAATTGATATCACTTTGTTTTGCCTCATTCTTAAAAAATGCGGTTACTTGGGGTTTTGACTCGAAATAGTTTACAATCTGCGAAGATCCGCCTATTAAAAATGTAAAAAAAGACACCGTTAAGAAAGTAAGCATCATAATTAAAATAGCAGCAAACGCCTGATAGGGTGACCTTCTTATATTTCTCCATGTTGTTTTAAAATGTTTCATAATTATTCTTCTTTTACTTCTTT
>JAKALN010000008.1 GCA_021824155.1 bacterium
ATATGGCTTTTGTGGGACCAAGACCCCTGCCGGTTATAGAAGCATTAAAAGTGCCAAAGAAATATCAAAAAAGATTCGAGGTTTTACCGGGTGTTACTTCTCCTTGGGTTTTAAAGGGGCAGCATGCACTTAATTTCAGCAAATGGATGGAACTTGATTTAAAATATATTAAGAACAGGTCAAGAGTTTACGATATAAGAATTTCGTTGAGCACTGCCTTTTTAATACTAAAACTTATATGGAAAAAATTTACTTAAGAATAGGGGGATTTAATTTGCTTTTTAAAATTCATTACACGGAGCAGCTTTTTCATATGGAAAAGTTCGTAAATATGCTAAAAAATGATTATGGCGGATTTATAGACAATGGTAAATTAAGAGCTGATTTCATTTTCCATATTCACACGATGGGAAGATATATTCTAAAAAAAAACAAAGACAAAGATACGGATGGCAAAAATTTTGATATCAGAGCCTTTCACATAAATGAAAAAAAACGAACGTTAACCATGCATAATCCTCCCGGCAGTTCTGATTTTGAATTTATGGTAAGTACTGTTCTTGATAATTTTTTAATACCCCAAAAAAAATCTTTTATTATTCACGGTTCAGGAGTAAGTTATAAAGGCAAGGCTTATATGTTTGAAGGGAAAAGCGGCGCGGGAAAATCGACTACGGCACAGATGCTTAGGGGTCTATGCGATATTTTGGCGGATGATTCTATGATAATTAGAAAAATTAATAATAAATTTCATTTTTTTCAGAACGTGCTTTATGAGAAAAACTTTAATTTTAAAAAAGGAAAGGAGTCTTATTTAATTGATAAAGTTTTTTTTATAAGAAAAGCAGATAAATGTGCGCTTGTGGAAATTAAGAATAAGAATTTCATTTTGGATAAAATGTTAAAACAGGTATTTACATATCCTGGTAAAATAAAAATGCAATTTCCGGTGATTGCGGAATTTGTTAATAAAACTGATTTTTATTATTTATATGTAAGAAAGGATGGAAAAGTTTTCAAGAATTTTTTTAAGAAGGAAATTTTAAAAGCATGAAATTTAGAATAAACAAAGGTTTTATTGTTCAAAAAGTAGGGAATAAATCAACAATTTTTGATGGAGAGGAATCCGCGCTTTATACTTTTAACAAGACAGGTTCCCTTATTTTTGAAAAAATAAAGCTTGGATGGGATAAAGAGAAAATAGTTGTATTTATATCAAAGACGTATTTAATTAAAAGGGAAACGGCAGAAAAAGATCTTGACGAATTTACCAATGGGCTTATTAAATCAAAAATAATTAAAAAGGTTTAGAGAGTTTAAGTTTCCTATAAAAAACCAAGAAGATGGAATACAAAACCTCTTTATTAAAAAAAATTAAAATTTTTCTGTAGATAGGGTAGGGAGATAAGAAAAAAATCATCTTAAACCTTCTTTTCCCGCCATCTACTCTTTCTTCCTCGTCAAAAACATCGATATCAAGAATGTTATTTTTGATGTAATAAAGCAATCTTTTGTTTGGTTTAATTTCTTTAAGCATATTTTTGTTTATGGGAGTTTTATAATATTTTTTCAGAATAATAAAGCATGGATAAACAAAATTCTGTAAATGATATTTTTTTATAACTTCGGTTATTCTTTTATAATCGGGTGTACTTGTTTTTATTATTTTGTCTATAAAATCGTAGCGGTATGCGCCTTTAAAATTATGATGAAAAAGATGCAGGCAAAGATAAATTATGAGATCGCTTTCGGAAAGTATTTGGAAATTTTCTCCAAAAACTTTTATAATTCTTTTCCCAGTCATAAATTCCTTTGTAAGTAAATTAACTTGCTTTTGCGGATATAAAAAATTTAGTTCGCCAACTTTCGTCATTAAAAATACAATTTCAAAATGGATGTCAAAAACCACGTATAAACCATTTAGGTTTTTTGCAAAGGACATTTCAGACTCTTTATTTTTTATTTTTTTGTGTTTATTAGGTAAGCTGTCTTTGATTTTTAAATATCCAGATTTTTTTAGAAATTTCTTAATTTTTGGGAAATCTTTTGGATTAATCAGAATATCGCAGTCCGCATAAAATCTTTTGGGGTGGGTTTTTTCAAAATACAAATGCAAAGGAAGCCCCTTAAGAAATACATGTTCAATTTTATTATCTTCAAGTGTATTTTTTATTTTTACGATTTCCCCAAAATACATGCTGGATTGTAAAAGATATAGTTGGTTAGGATTAAAAATGTTTCCCTCCCTTTTGACATTTTGAACATTTCCCACAATATTTTTTGGGTAAACCTTACTATCTGTAGCTGCATTATTATCTCCTTTCGTAATCAAATATCGGTTTCCTTTATAAATAACTCTGTGGGTAAAATAACTTGAAGAATTTTTAGCGGTTATTATGTCATTTACTTTTATATTTTGAAAATTAATTTTTTTAAGATATAAAATGTCTCCATCAAGAAGCAGGGGATGCATACTATTTCCGAAGGTTTTTATGACCATCGGTATTTTTATAATTTTTCCCATATTTGTCCTTATATTCTAGCATAAGAATATTATGTGTAGTAAAATAGGGTTTATTAATGGCAGGATTTATTAAAAAAGGGAAGATAAGTAAAGTTCTTGATGTTGCCAAAACTTCAAAAAGGCTCCTAATTTTTTTGTGGCAAATAGATAAACCTCTATTTCTTTCAAGTTTTACTGTTGCGGTAATTCCGGCATTTATACCCTTTGCAAACGCTTATATTTATAAGCTTCTTATAGATATGATTGTCGGTTCCCTGAACCGCTCGCATTTTAATTTCCAATTGCTTTATTTTTTAATGGGTTTAAGGCTTATTACATTTATAGTCCAGGAGATTTTCTTTTCACTTCAAAGCTATATAGACCTTTTAATATGGACAAAACTTCCCGTAGCGCTTTACAGGGTAGTTCTTTTAAAGCTTTCCCAGTTGGATTTGCAGTATTTTGAAGACAGTAATTTTAAGGACACTTTGCAAAGAGTTAAAGAAAGCTATACATGGAGGCCGCTTAACATGGTTTCCGCCATTTTTTACACGTTCCAAAGTCTTACGGGACTTTTACTTGCAGTTATTATTATTTCGACTTTAAACATATATCTTGGATTTTTTATTGTTTTAATAGCAGTTCCTGTTTTTCTTAATCAGACTAAATATGCAAAAACGATTTGGGGGCTCTGGGAAGAGAATTCTCCCTACAGAAAGAAATTTTGGTATATCTCGGACTTAATTCAAAACGGACAGAGCGCAAAGGAAATGAAAATTTTTCAGACGGCAAAAAATTTTATTACCGAACTTGACAGAATACAGAAAAAATTCGTTTCCGAAAACACAAGAGTAGGAAGAAAAAGATTTTTGACTACCCTTATTTTTGATATCGGTGGAATTGTAATATATTTTGCAATTGAATTATTTATAATCCTTTCTACAATCGCCGGAAGGATTACGGTAGGAAGTCTTACTTATTTCACTTTTGTAGTCGGTAATTTCCAGCAAGCTGTAAACGGTTTATTCCGTAATATGTCGCAAACATATAATCAAACTCTTTATGTTGAAGATATATTTAAAGTCCTTGACGCAAAACCGGTTATTGTTTCCCCAAAATCGGCAGTCAGGGTGAATATACATAAAGCTCCAAGTATAGAATTTAAAAATGTGACTTTTGTATATCCAGGCTCAAAAAAACCGGTTCTGGAGAATTTTTCTTTAAAGATGAGCCCCGGAGAAAAAATTGCTTTTGTAGGCGAAAACGGGGCAGGAAAAACTACACTTGTAAAACTTTTATCCCGTTTTTATGATGTAACGTCGGGAGAGATACTAATAAACGGGACAAATATTAATAAACTTGATCTAACAAGCTGGTATAAAACTTTAGGAGTGATTTTTCAGGATTTCATAAAATACGAATATACATTACGGGAAAATATATATTTTGGAAAAACGTTTGAAAAAGAAGATTTTAAAGAAATAGTAAAAGCTGCAGGAAAATCGGGAGCTGATAAAGTTGCAAAATCTTTAGAAAAGGGCTACGAACAGGTTTTAGGTAAAACATTTGAAGGGGGGACGGACATTTCGGTGGGCGAGTGGCAGAAAGTTGCACTGGCAAGGGCATTTTTTAGAAATGCCCCCGTTTTAATATTGGATGAGCCCACGGCATCGATAGACGCAAAATCGGAAAATGAAATCTTTGAGAAAGTGGAGGCCTTAGGTAAGGATAAAACAGTTATTATTATTTCCCATAGGTTTTCAACGGTAAGAAATGCCGACAGAATTTATGTAATCGGTAAAGGTAAAATTGTCGAAGAAGGTACCCACGATAGATTAATGAAGAAAAAAGGTATATACGAGAAGCTTTTCAGTATTCAGGCTAAAAGGTACAGGTAGTTTATTTTCTTCGTCTCTGTAATTTCTTGTTGTTGTTCCAAAGAAGAAACATTAACAAGAGTGCGGTAAAAATCAAAAACACTAGCGCTATTGTTTTTTGCGTAGAAACCGATGGCGCGGCAGCGGGCTGAGATACTGTTGTATTGGGAGAAGGCGGATTAAGTGAAGGATCGCTTTTTTGCAGCAATTTATTGGCGGAAACAATGAATGCGGAATCTTGAATAGGAAGCGGTGTATTTACAAAAATATGGCCCGGCCATTTTTTTGCGTTTGCTACATCAATATTGCCGATGGCCCCAATTGGATAAAAGAAAGTGTCTGTGCCTGTAAAATTGTTGTATGACTGAATAGTTATCGGATTGGAAGGAAGAACCATTTTGCTTTTACTGTTAATAAAAACAATATAATAAGACGAAATAGGCGATTCGTCTTTCGGCAGAACTGCTTTTATTTTATCCCAGTTTCCTTGGTAGATATTAACCGTAACGTTGTCTTTAAAGCTGTTTGGGGGAACTATAACAGTTGTGAAAGGGAATATGTCAATCCTTTTTGCCTGAGGCTCTCCGTACTGTATGAAGCTTGTCGCAGCGGTTTTAGACATGTCAAAAAGAGGGTTATATGTAACCACATCCGGGGCGGCAGTTTGAGCAAAGGAAACTTTTGCCAAAAGCAGAAAGGCAAGTATGAGTGGTAAGCCCAGAAGCAGTTTTATTTTTTTCATGCTCTGATTTAATTAAACCCTGTCCTAAACTATTTGTCAAGGTACTTGTCTTTAAGCTTTGTTTCCATTATAATATCTCTCATCACTCACATTCGGAGAATGTCCTTGAAGCAATTCTTCGGCTCCGGATGGCGGTATAAAGGACAATTATGAGAGAAGTTTCATTAGAAGAACTTTTAGAGGCCGGATGTCATTTCGGCCATCAGGTAACAAGGTCAAATCCAAAAGCAAGAGATTTTGTTTTTGAATCCCGTGATAATATCCAAATTATTGACTTGGCAAAAACCAAGGAGGGTTTGGAAACGGCAGCTTTTTACGTAAAAGAATTAGGCAAAAAGGGAGGAAGGCTTCTAGTTGTTGCCACAAAAAGACAGGCCCAGGGAATTGTCTACGAAGAAATAGCCAGAGCAAAAGATTTACTCAAAGAAGGTCACTCGTCTCAAGGAGACGGCCTATATTATGTTACAAATAGATGGATAGGCGGCATATTAACCAATCTTTCCGAGGTTTCGAAGAATTTTAAAAAACTTAACGACTTAAAAGCAAATATTGCATCTGCGGAAGAAAGGGCAAAATATACAAAAAGAGAAGTCGGACTTTGGGAAAAAGAAAAACAAAGACTGGAAGCCCTATACGGCGGTGTATCCGAACTTAAAGAGAAACCGGACGCAATGTTTATTGTTGATTCCCATCTTGAAGATTTGGCTATAAGGGAAGCCAAAAATATGGGGGTTACAACAGTTGCGGTTGTAGATACGAATGCAGACCCCAGCGTTATTGATTATCCAATTCCCGCAAACGATGATGCGGTCGGTTCTATAAAACTTATAACGTCATATATAATGGATGCATGGGTTGAAGGAAGAAAAGAATTTGATAAAAAAGCCCAAGCGGAAGCGGAAAAGGCGGCAAAGGATGCGGAACCAAAAGCTCAAAAGACAGAGGCAAAATCTGAACCCAAAAAGGAAGCAGAGCCCAAAAAAGAAAAAGCAAAAAAAGTCACAAAAGCTTCAAAGCCTAAAACTGAAAAAGTAAAATCTAAAGCAAAGGGTAAAACTAAAAAGGAATAATTTGCTGAGTAATATTCCCCGTAAATTATATAAATTATGAAAATAGACGTAAAGTTAATAAAACAATTAAGGCAAGATTCACAGGCTTCTATTGCAGACTGCAGGAAAGCTTTGGAGGAAACAAACGGCGATTATAAAAAAGCCAATGAGTGGCTGGTTAAGCATGGAATTGAAAAAGCAGAGAAAAAATCCGACAGAGAAACAAAGCAGGGTCTGATTGAAAGCTACATTCATCAAAATGGAAAAGTTGGCGCAATGGTAGAAATTTTGTGTGAAACAGATTTTGTTGCAAGAACAGAAGAATTTAAAAACTTAGCGCACGAAGTGGCAATGCAAATTGCGGCAATGAACCCGAAAGATGTTGAAACACTTTTAAAACAGGAGTATATTAGAGACAGTTCATTGACCATTGAACAACTTGTAAAAAGCGTAATAGGGAAATTAGGCGAGAACATAGTTATAAAGGGTTTTACAAGACTCGAAATTTAAAATGGAACAATCCGTTCAAACCGCAAGTGCCCAAATGCAAAAAGTTATCGAGGTTATTAAAACAGACCTCTCCACCGTACGTACAGGAAGAGCAACCCCTTCGCTTGTAGAAAACATAGTTATAAACGCTTATCAGGGAACTGCAAAAATGAGGGTAGTAGAGCTTGCCCATGTAAGTGTTTCCGACCCGCAGACGCTTTTGATAACACCATTCGATCCTTCAATAATAGGGGAAATAAATAAAGGAATCCAGGAATCAAATATAGGTTTTACCCCGGTTATTGACGGACAATTAATAAGAATATCCATTCCATTGCTTTCCCAGGAGCGAAGACAGGAATTGGTTCATTTGGTCAACCAAAAGCTTGAAGGAGGAAAAATTCAGGTTAGGCAGGTAAGGCACGAGGCAATGACGGAAGTCAAAAAAATGCTGGATGATAAGACAATTTCGGAAGACGACCAACAAAGACTTGAGAAAGAAATACAAAAACTTACGGACGATACGATTGCGGAATTAGATTCTTTGGGCAAGAAAAAGGAAGAAGAACTTCTCGCGATTTAAATCGCTCCAAATCCTAATTTCTAATATCTAAATCCTAATATTTTGAATTTTGTTTTTGAAGAATTGGAAATTATTTGGAATTTAGTGTTTAGGGTTTAGAATTTTATGGTATACTCTTTAGGTTATGATTTTGACAGTTATTATATTTCTTGTAATCCTCTCTGTTTTGGTTTTAATTCACGAAGCGGGACATTTTTTTGTTGCCAAATTTTTCGGAATAAAAGTTGAAGAGTTCGGTTTTGGTCTGCCCCCCAGAGCTTTCGGAATGAAAAGGGGAGAAACAGTATATTCCATTAACTGGCTTCCGATAGGAGGATTTGTAAAGCTTTACGGAGAAGACGAAGCGGGAACAGGGGCTGTAAAAGTTAAAGCCCAAAAGGTAAAAGAAAAAGATAAGGAAAGGGCATTTTTTTCAAAGCCTGTTTGGCAAAGGGCATTAGTTGTATTTGCCGGAGTGGCAATGAATTTTCTACTTGCGGTTTTAATTATTTCCGTTTTATTTTCCGTAGTCGGAGTGCAAACAGGGGGGGATAAGGTGATAGTTACCCAGGTTATTTCCGGTTCTCCCGCGCAAAAAGCAGGCCTTAGGACGGGGGATACCATACAATATATAAATAGCATAAAGGTTACAGACCCAAATCAGCTGGTTGCAATAACAAAAGAGCATTTGGGTGAAAAGCTTACTCTTAAAGTACAGACACAAAACAATAAAGAGGAAACAATAAGTATTACTCCAAGAAAGGAATATCCGCCCGACCAGGGGCCTATGGGAGTTGCAATTTCACAAAATATTATTACTCAAAAATACCCTTGGTATAAAGCCCCGTTTATAGGAACTTATCAGGCCTTGCAGGAATCGGGACTTATTGTGCAGGGACTTGGAATGGTTGTTTTTCAAATTTTTACAAAAGCAACTGTACCTCAGGGTGTTGCCGGGCCGGTGGGAATAGCCGAACTTACCGGGCAGTTTGTGCAGCTTGGTCCCTCCGCTCTTTTGTCTTTTGTTTCGCTTTTGTCCCTTAATTTGGCAATACTTAATATTTTACCCATTCCGGCACTTGACGGGGGAAGGTTGTTTTTTATAATTATAGAAGGAGTTACAAGGAGAAAGGTTAACCAGAAAGTTGAATCCTACACCCATGCGATCGGAATGGCCATACTTCTTCTTCTAATAGTACTAATAACTCTTCATGATATTATAAGGTTAATTACCGGCCAACCAATACTTCCCAAGTAAAAATCCTAAATTCAAAGTTCTAAATTCTAAATAAACCCAAATGCTCAAAATTCAAAGTTTAATATTTTGGTAATTTTAATTTTGAGATTGTTTAGTATTTGGATATTAGTGTTTAGGGTTTATTGGTTGAGGATTTTATTAATTGCCACAAGGTATGACGCTTCTTTTAAATCCGTTTTATTCTTTTTTGACTGGTCCCATACATTTTCGAATGCGTCCTGCATCATTTTTTCAAGGCGTTTTAAAACGTCTTCTTTTTTGTATTTTTTATCCTCAACATTTTGTTCCCATTCTATATAGCTTCCCGCGACCCCTCCGGAGTTGGCTAAAATATCGGGAACTATAATAACCCCTTTTTGAGTCAAATAATGATAAGCCGCGGGGGAAACCGGTCCGTTGGCCATTTCAATTATTATTTTCGCTTTTATATTTTGCATATTGTTTTCGTTAATAACGTCTTCCAAAGCTGCAGGAATTAGAATATCAACGGGGAGATTGAGCAATTCTTCGTTGGTTATCATTTGTCCGCCCCTTGTATCACAAACCCCACCCGCGCAATAGCATCCTGCCAGGCTTCCCTTTTCCTGTTTGCAGTCAAAAACCAGGGGAATATCCAAAGGAATAAATTCATCCCCTGATTTTTTAACTATTCCTCCTTTTGAATCGGAAACTGCAACTATTTGGAATCCGGCTTTACTTGCAAGTTCGGCAAAATAATAGCCTACATTTCCAAAGCCCATAACTGCAACGGTTTGTTTTTTTGGTTCAAGTTTCAATTTTCTCGCAAGCTCTTTAAGCACTGTTACACCGCCGAATCCGGTAGCTTCCGTTCTTCCGCTCAAGCCGTTTTTAGATTTTCCGGTAAATGTTGCAAAAAGTTTATTTAAGGGCGTAGAGCCTTTGCCGTTCATCATAGAGAGTTTTATATATTCATCTACCATCCAGTCTATTATTTTTGGATTTGTATTTACGTCCGGAGCAGGTACGTCTTTGTCATAACCCAAAACATCGTAAGTTTTACGGACATATTCCCTGGATAATTCTTCAAGCTGTTTTTCGCTTAATGCTTTAGGGTCAACGGCAATTCCCCCTTTCCCCCCTCCAAAAGGAATTCCAACGACTGCTGTTTTTAAGCTCATCCACAAAGACAAAGCCATAACCTCGTCTTTAGTAACTCCGGGGTGGAATCTTAACCCGCCTTTATATGGGCCCAGATTATTGTTATGCTGGCTTCTGTAGCCTTTAAAGCTTACCGTTTCGCTGCCGAGCTTAACCGGAACTTTAATTTCGACTATTCTGTCCGGCTGGAGAAATTCTTCCAATTTATTCTGGGGAATATTATATTTTTTACCTACAGTGAGGATTTCTTCTCTCGACTTATTGTAAACACCCGAATTATCCATAACCAAAAAACAGTATACAACTAATTTTGTAAATTTTCTATGGGATTTTGGCGTAAGCTTTCTAAAAAGTAACTACTTTATATTTAATCTTCTTAGTCATATAATTCATCCATGGAAAAACCCAAAAACAAACAGGAGACATGCGCTTATGTTATGGTGATTTTCGGCGCAACAGGGGATTTAGCCTTAAATAAATTAATTCCTTCGCTTTTTTCCCTTTTTAATCAGAAAAAACTTCCTGTTAATTTTTCCGTAATAGGTTTTTCAAGAAGGGAAATGACGGATAGCCAGTTTCGTAACCACTTCGAAAACCTAAAAAATAAAAAAGGGTGGGATAAGTTTTCGAAAATACTTTCCTACCAAAAAGGCGATTTTCAGGATAAGAATGCTTACCTCGAATTAATAGATAAACTTGAGCTTTTAGACAAAAAATACGGGGACTGCATAACAAGGCTTTTTTATCTTGCCACGCCTCCCCAAAACTATGATGTGATACTGGATTTTATGGAAGATACAAAGCTTTCAAAAGGAGTGGGCCAGAATACATACAACCAAACTAAAATAATTATTGAAAAACCGTTCGGAAAAGATTTGGATACGGCAAAAGCACTCGACCAAAAGTTATACAAAACATTTAAAGAGGAACAAATTTTCCGGGTTGACCATTATCTTGGTAAAGAAACTATTCAGAATATGCTTGCATTCAGGTTTGCTAACGGCATATTCGAACCGGTTTGGAATAATAAATTTATAGACCATGTGCAAATAACTTTCGCCGAAAGTAAAGGAATAGACGGAAGAGGAAAATTTTTTGACGGTGTAGGAATTCTAAGGGATGTTGCACAAAACCATTTAATGCAGATTCTTGCAGCTGTTGCAATGGAACAGCCGATAAGTTTTGAAAGGGAAGCGATAAGGGATGCAAGGGCAAAAGTCATAGAGGCGATAAGGCCTGTTGAGCCAAAGGAAGTAGGAGAATATACAGTCAGAGGACAATACGAGGGTTACACCGGGGAAAAAGATGTGGAACCCGATTCAAAAACAGGAACATATACAGCGGTTAAGCTTTTCGTAGATACGGAAAGATTTAGAGGCATTCCCTTTTATTTGCGGGCAGGAAAAATGATGCCCAAGAATTCTGTTTATGTTTCGATAGTTTTTATACAGACATGCCATATACTTTTTAAAGAATACGGTTGTCCCGAAATAGGGAATGTTTTAACTATTAAAATTCAGCCGGACGAGGGAATAACATTAAGGGTTATAGCCAAAAAGCCCCAGGAAAAACTTGCCCTGGATACGGTAAATATGAAATTTACATATAAAGGTGAATTCGGAGGGGAAATAAAGGATGCTTACGAAAAAATACTTTTAGATATTTTTGAAGGGGACCAGATGCTTTTTAACAGGAGCGATGAATTGCAAAGTTCCTGGAAATTTATAACTAAAATATTAGAAGGCTGGGAAATGCAATTAAAATCCTCTAAATGGAAAATGCCTAAATACAAAAAGGGTACTTGGGGGCCCAAAGAATCGCTTGACTTGATAGAGAAAGATGGGAGAAAATGGATAGAAGTATAGACTGAATTCAGAATTTAGATTTCAGAATTAAGAATTATGGATACGATTACATTTGAGGAATTCAAAAAAGTTGAAATAAAAATAGGGAAGATACTTTCCGCGGAAAAGGTGGAAAATGCGGATAAACTCTTAAAACTTCAGGTCGATTTTGGAGATTTCCAAAGGCAAATAATTTCGGGAATTGCGGAAAGTTTTTCAACAGAAGAACTTGTAGGAAAAAAGCTTCCTTTTATCATTAATTTGGAATATAGAAAGTTCAGGGGAGAAGAATCTCAGGGAATGCTTATGGCAATAGATGTTCCTGAAAAAACAGTTCTTCTTATTCCGGAAACGGATGTCCCCGAAGGCACGGAAGTAGTCTAAAAAGTCTTTTTGTATATAATTTTCCAACCGTTTACGTTTGGATAATCATTCGGATCATTGCGGTTTATATAAACATTTCCGATTGTAAATTCGTTTTTAATATCAAGGCTATTAATAATATTAATTCTTTCTTTTTCCGGTAATGTTTTATAGATTAAGCTTAAGTGGGGTTTGAATGTAGAAAAATCTCTTTGTTCTATTTTTTCCGACAGTGCGTTAAAAAGATCTTTAAAATAATCGTTATTTTCAAATTCTATAAATGCCGTTTTATAAAAATTTTCACTTTGATTTAG
Organism: bacterium; assembly: GCA_021824155.1. Lineage (GTDB taxonomy): Bacteria > Patescibacteriota > Microgenomatia > Levybacterales > UBA12049 > JAKALS01. The sequence continues at coordinate 12,121 of JAKALN010000008.1, forward strand.
GCCTTTTTTCTTAATTTTAAAGGGTTTAACGTTTGCAAAAATTTCGTCAACAGTTGACTTTAAATTCTCTTCGCCTGCTTTAACATCAACAAAAAGTGTCAAGTGAGGAATAAAGATAGGGGAATCGTATTTGTTTGCCAAATCTTTAATAATTTTATCAAGATATTCCTTGTCTTTTTTTCCGGGGACAAACCAAACCGAAAAGCAGTTATCCATTATTCTATGTATTTTTCTACCATTATAGCAGCTTGAGAGCCTTTTATTCTCATAGCTTCTATGTCAACTTGAGATAGTCTTTCTTCTCTTGGCCAAGTTTGGAGTTGGTAAAGGTCTTCTGCCGTTACTATTTCTGCTTCTCCGGTTTCAGAATCCCGGGGGATAAATGCAATACCTTTACCGGGGTTAAAACCCCAAACCATTTGCGATAGCATTTCCTTTATAGCACCCGAGGAAAAACCGTCTAAAGCCAGGGCTTTGTATCTTGTTCTATCGCCCGGTTCGGTTGAACGGAAATGTCTGATTTCGAAAGGAGGTCTTTCGGGCTGTCCCCGCCTGTCTTTTTCCATAAGCTGAGAGTATACAATATAGGTTTTAAAAATGCTACAATAATTTTAAGTAAAGCTTAAAATCAAGCTCTAAATATTAATTTCTAAATTCTAAACAATGACAAAAATTCAAAATTCAAAGAAATATGATTTGGAGGAAAGAACTTTAAAATTCGCTAAAGATATTAGAAAATTTCTTCAAGAAATACCCAAATCGGTTATTAATGTAGAAGATATTAAACAATTATTAAGGTCATCTGGCTCGGTAGGCGCAAATTATATTGAGGCAAATGAGTCATTAAGCAAGAAGGATTTCGTAATGAGGGTTAAAATTTGCAGAAAAGAGGCAAAGGAAACTGAATTTTGGTTAAATTTGATGGATGTTCCAAGATTTGATTCGGAAAGAAGACAGTTATTGGAGGAAGCAATAGAGCTAAGAAAAATTTTTGGTGCTATAATTGAAAAGTCTAAATGATTAAAAAATTTGAATTTATTTAGGATTTAGATATTAGAAATTAGAATTTTATTTATGAGATACTCGAAATTATTCGGCAAAACAACAAGGGATTTTCCAAAAGACGAAGTTTCAACCAACGCAAAACTTTTATTAAAAGCCGGGTTTATAGATAAGTTAATGGCCGGCTCTTTTACACTTTTACCTTTAGGTTTTAGGGTTGTTGAAAATATTAAACAAATTGTCAGGGAAGAGATAGACGCGACCGGAGCAAACGAGCTTTTAATGCCTCTTTTACACCCGAAAGAAATTTGGAATGAAACAGGCCGCTGGGACAGCGCTAAAGAAATAATGTACCAGTTGGAAAAAGATAAAAAGGAATTCGGGCTTTCATTTACCCACGAAGAAATAGTAATGGACTTAATAAGGAAAAGGGCGCAGTCTTTTAAAGATTTTCCGATTAAAGTTTATCATTTTTCAACCAAATTCAGGTATGAAGCAAGGCCGAAATCAGGTATTTTAAGGGGCAGGGAGTTTTTAATGAAAGATTTATACAGTGCCCATGTTTCTTTTGAAGATATGGACAAATATTATTGGGAGGTAGTAGATGCCTATCTTCGGATTTTCAAAAGAATCGGTCTGGAAGTTAAGGTGGTCGAGGCATCGGGCGGCGTTTTTACAAAAGCCCACAGCCATGAATTTCAGGTTCTTTCCCCCGTTGGAGAGGATACTATTTATTATTGCGATAGCTGCGATTTTGCCCAAAACGATGAAATTGCAAAAGTAAAAGAAGGCGATGTTTGTCCAAAGTGCAAAAAAGGAAAAATTGATACTTCAAAATCCATTGAAGTGGGGAATATTTTTCCGCTTGGAACAATGTATTCGGAAAAAATGGGATTTTATTTTACAGATCAAGGCGGCAGCAAAAAACCCGTTGTTTTGGCAAGCTACGGAATCGGTCCGACCAGGGTTTTGGGGACTTTAGCAGAAGTTTATAACGATGAAAAGGGTATTATCTGGCCCGAAAGTGTCGCTCCTTATAAAGTCCATTTGGTTTCGATTGGGGAAAACGGAAAAGCGGACAAAATTTACGAAAGGCTTTTAACTGAGGATATTGAAGCATTGTATGACGACAGGGAAGTGGGGGCAGGAGAAAAACTCAACGACGCAGATTTAATCGGAATTCCCATAAGGCTTGTTATAAGTGCAAAAACCGGTGATAAAATAGAGTGGAAATTAAGAAAAGAAAAAAATACGGAGCTGTTGGATATAGAAGAGGTTATTAAGAGGATCAAAAAAGTTTAAATACTTTTGCCCATACAACCGCGTAAATCACAAAGAAAAGTATTCCTACTACAAGAAAAATCACAGGGCTGATTTTGCTTTTCTTTTTCGTAGATGCAATCTTTTCTCCGGCGGGAGTTGTTATTGGAGTTACGTTAATTGGAGGTAATCCCTGTGGCATTTGAGCCATAGAAGGAGCCATTGGCTGTACCGGCTGCGGAGTTTGCGGTTTTGGTGGAATTACGTTTCCCGGGTTTATATTACTTCCCATAACTCTGTCGTATGCTTCTTTGAGCTTTGGGTCCAAATCTTGAGGAGTTTTTGGATTCATAGGCAGTTAATATTATAGTGCTAGATTAGACACTTTTTGTCAAGGGGTGAACCACGTTGGGTTCATCCCGCAGACCCGTCAATAATCGCTCTTTGAGGCATGAACGAATAGTTCCAAAAAGCTGAAAAGCAAGATATGTGAGGTCAAGTGGGGCTTTTTTTTAAGCAGTAAAAACTGTATACTTACTAATCAAACTTAAAATATAAAATATAAAACGTAAAATTTAAGTTTTAAGTTATAAGTTTTTAATTTATGAGAATTATTGTTGCACATACATCGCCCGATATGGATGCAATTACATCCATCTGGCTTATAAAAAAATTTTTACCGGGTTGGGAAGACGCGGATGTACAGTTTGTTCCCGCGGGTGAGTCAATGGGAAGGATCCCGCAGTCCGGTTTAAAACTTACCGATCCCGTGGAAAAAATGGGCAGAAATTTGGTTATTCACGTTGATACCGGATTAGGTCCCTTAGACCACCATCAGACCTCAAGTGACAAAGTCTGCGCCGCAAGCCTGACTTTTGATTATGTGATTAAGGTTATGAACGAAAATATTCCCGCAATGAACGATGACAAATTTGAAGCCCTAAAAAGAATTGTTGATGTAGTTGTACAGGTGGACCATTTTAAGGAAGTTTTCTGGAGCGAACCGACGGCAGATTACCATGAATTTTCAATAGTAGGAATTTTGGAAGGATTAAAGCTTGAAAAGCCGGATAACGATAAATATTATGTAGATTTTGTAATAACAGCGTTGGACGCGCTTTTACACCAATTCGAAAATAGGATTTGGGCGGAAAAAGAAATAAAAGAAAATGGGGTCGAATTTGCAACCCGTCTGGGAAAAGCTATTGCTTTTGAAACAATTAACGACTCGGTTATTAAACTCGCCCAAAAAATGGGTTATTACCTTGTTATAAGGAAAGACCCCAGAAAAGGTTATGTCAGAATAAAGGCAAGGCCGACAAAACAAGGGGAAAAGGCCGCAGATTTAACATTGATTTACGAAAAACTAAGAAAGATTGACCCGGAAGCTACCTGGTTTTTGCATATATCCAAAAAAATGCTTTTAAACGGGACTGTAAAGAATCCAAAAATGAGACCGACAAAACTGAGTTTGAGTGATATAATAGAAGTACTAAAGTCAATTTAGAATTCATAATTTATAATTCAGAATTATTCTGAACTCTAGATTCTAAATTATTATGGATTGTATTTTTTGTAAGATAAGAGATAGGGAAATACCCAAAGAATTTACCTACGAAGACAAAGATTTGATGGTTTTCCCCGATATACATCCCATAAAACCAATCCATTTATTGGTAGTACCAAAAGAGCATATAGAAGATTTTCTGGAGCTTAACGACGCAAAGCTCCTTTCAGGAATAAAAAATATGATCGATAAAATGGTTAAAGACAACAAACTGGATAAAAAAGGGTATAGAATATCGGTGAATGGCGGAGGAGCGCAAGTTATAAATCATTTGCATTTCCACGTTATGGGACCGATAAAAAGTACTGAAATGTAATTTAAAGGAGGTGTTTTATTTATGGTAGTAGTTAAAAAAATGCCCGGAGACAGCGATGACGCACTCATCAGGAAATTCTCAAGAAAAGTAATGTCCGAAGGGATTCTACAGGAAGCGAAAAGGAGAGAATTTTATCTTAAACCGTCTTTGGCAAGAAAACAAAAAGCAGAAGATGCAAGAAAGGCAAAAAAAATCTGGACAGCTTAAATATGAATAAGGTTAACGTTCTGATTTTTGTTGAGAGCAGATATAAAATCAACAGAAAGAGAATCAAAGGAGTGATTGAACAAACCGTAAACAAAAACGAAATTGATTCTCCTGTTGAAGTTTCCGTGGCTATTGTAGGCGACAGAAAAATGAGGAGCCTCTCAAAAAAATATAAAGGCGAAGATAAAACAAGAAATATTTTATCTTTCTCCCAAACCGAAGGTCAACCCGTCCAATCTCCAAACGATATTTTAAGGCTTGGGGATATTGTCCTTTCTTTCCCCCAGGTAATCAGAGATGCATCAAGGGACGAGATGCTCGTTGACGATAAAGTCGATGAGCTGGTAGAACACGGTTTAATGCACCTGCTCGGGTTACATCACGAAGAATGAAAATGCTAAATCCTAAGCACCAAATCCTAAATAAGCTTTAATGCTCAAAATCCTAAGGAGATGGCTTTAGTATTTGAGAAATTGAGATTTGTTTAGAGTTTAGATATTAGAAATTAGAGTTTATATAAAATATGGTTTTTTACAGAAAATACAGGCCCCAAAAAATAGAAGAATTAGACAGCGATGCCGTTAGGGAAAGCATTTATTCAGCTTTTTCAGGCAACTCTTTTACACACGCTTTTCTTTTTACCGGACCAAAAGGTCTTGGAAAAACCTCAACAGCAAGAATTGTTGCTAAAGTAATTAATTGCGAAAAACATAATATTGAAAAAAAACACAAAACCAGGGAAGAAATAGAACCATGTAACAAATGCGAAGAATGTGTTTCCATTACAAACGGAAACAACATGGACGTTTTGGAAATTGACGGAGCATCAAACAGAGGAATTGACGAGATAAGGGATTTAAGGGATAAAGTAAAACTCGCCCCTTTTAAAGCAAAAAGAAAAGTTTACATAATTGACGAAGTGCACATGTTAACAACGGAAGCTTTTAACGCTTTATTAAAAACTCTTGAAGAGCCTCCGGCTCACGTTGTTTTTATTTTTTGCACAACAGAACCTCATAAAATTCCGGCAACCATTCTTTCCCGCTGTTTTCAGGTAATGTTTAAAAAGGCAACGGAAGAAGAGCTTACAAGGTCTTTCCAAAGAATTGTAAAGGCGGAAAAAGTCGAAGCCAATAAAGAAGGTTTGGCTGCAATAGCCCATTTGTCGGAAGGAAGTTTTAGAGACGGTGCAAAAATTCTTGAAGAAATGGTCCTTCTGTCAAACGGGAAACCTATAACAAAAGAATTGGTAGAGAAAAAATACAAACTTACAAATGTAGATTCCCAGGTGAATCAAATGCTTTCTTTTCTTAAGGAGAAAAATCAGGAAAAAGCTTTTAAACTTGTTTCCAATTTAGTGGAAAGCGGAGTAGACATTAAATATTTTCTGGAAAAATTGATAAATGGTTTACATATGCATTTACTCAAAAAAGTCGGTATTTTAGAAAATGAAGAACAGACAGAAGAGTTTGAAATACACGAAATAAAAAAACTTATGGATTTATTTTCAAAAGCATATTTAGATACAAAATTTGCAGTTTTGGAACAGATGCCGTTGGAGTTGGCAATAGTGGAATGGACAAGCGAAGATGATGTTTTCGGTCAAAAACCACACATTTTAGGTGACGCTCGCCAGAGTAACACCGATGAAAAAACAGATACCCGCTCGCTAAACGAAAGCCTTTCTAAAAGCTCGGATAATAAAACAACCTTACAGGCGACGGCTTTCGATTCTTCCCTTGTCAAGCAAGCGGGCTCCTTCGTCCGCCCTAAAAGTGGACTTTCTCCCTCAAACATTACAAAATTGGATAAATTATTTGGGGAGTTAATAGAAAAAGTTAATTTGCATAACCGTTCCGTTGCCGGAGTTTTAAGAGGCTGCTCGATAGAAAGTTTCAACGGAAAGAAGCTGACAATAGAAACAAGCTATAAATTCCATAAAGAAAAACTGGAAGAAAGTAAAACGAAAAAAATAATAGAAGATGTAATGCTGGAAATTACCGGAGATAGAGCTATAATATCAGTAATACTAAAATCTTAAGCACTAATTTCTAAATTCTAAATAATATCAAATGTTCAAAATTCAAAATGTTTAGGATTTAGTTATTAGGATTTAGAGTTTAATTTTAAGGAGGTGATATTTCTATGAATAATCCTTTTTCACAGTTAGGTGATTTAAAAAAGATGAGGGACCAGGCTATGCAAATCCAAAAAGAACTTCAGTCAGAGGAAGTTAGAATTGAAAAAAACGGAGTGGAAATATTAATTTCCGGAGACCAAAAAATAAAAGAAATAAAAGTCAACGGAAAAAACGATAACGACGTAAAAGAAGCAATTAACGAAGCAATTAAAAAATCACAGGAAATTGCAGCCAAAAAACTTGCAACAATGCAGGGAGGATTGGGAGGTCTTTTAGGTCAGTAGTGGATTTATCCTGTTAAATAATTTATGAAAATTTTTAGCGGAAGCTCCAATAAACCTTTGGCAGAGAAAGTCGCGAAAGATCTAAATGCCGATTATTCTTTGCTTGATATTTTTGTTTTTCCCGACGGGGAAAGAAGGGTAAGGGTTGTCGATAGAGTAGTTGGTGAAAATGCCGTAGTATTCCAGTCAACAAGTACTCCTCCGGACCAGAATTATATGGAGCTTTTCTTTATTTTAGATGCCTTAAAAAGAAGCGGTGCGTCAAATGTTACTGCAGTTGTCCCATATTTAGGCTACGAAAGACAGGACCACGTATTCAGAGACGGGGAAGCGGTTTCCTTAGAAGTTATTATAGAAACACTTGAAAGAGTGGGTGCGGACAAATTTGTAGCGTTTGATTTACATTCCATAAAAGTACCCGAGCTTTTTTCTATTCCGGTTTTACATCTGTCTGCGCTTTCCTTATTTGCGCAAAAAATCAAAAATATAGAAGGGGATATAGTTTTGGTTTCACCCGACATGGGCGGCATAAGAAGAATTAAAGAGCTTTCGGAGAGCTTAGGGAATATCCCATATGCAACAATAGTAAAAAACAGGGATTTGGAAACAGGAAAAATAGAGGACAGCCAATTAAACGGTGAAGTAAAAGGAAAGGTTGCGGTAATAGTTGACGATATGATTGCAACGGGGGATACAACTGTTGACGCCGCAAGACTTCTTCTGGAAAAAGGGGCAGAAAAAGTTTTTGCTTTCGCAACACACGCTGTATTTACAAAGAAAGCTCATGAAGTCTTACAAAATTCCCAAATAGAAAAAATATGGGTAACGGATACAATTTTGGTTCCGGAAGAAAAAAGATTTCCAAAGCTTAATATTATTTCGGTAAGTGAGGTTATTGCAAAAGGCCTCAAAAATTTTTAATTCTTAATTTTTAATTTCTAAACAAATTCCAAAAATCAAATTTAATTTTTTTAACATTCATTAGAAATTAGGATTTTAGATTATTATGATTATTCCTAAAGCAATTCAAAATTTAATAGAGTCTTTCGAAAGGCTTCCCGGTGTCGGGCCCAAGACTGCTCAAAGATTAACCTTTTATCTTCTTCATGTACCTCAAGGTGAATTAGATAAGTTTGCTAATTCATTACAGAATTTAAAAAAAGATACAATTTTATGTTCAAATTGTTTTATGATTGGGGAGACAGATCCGTGCAGTATTTGCAGCGATTCTAACCGCGACCATTCTACTGTTTGTGTAGTAGAACAGCCTTTGGACGTTTTGGCTTTGGAAAAAGGGGGAAAGTATAAAGGGATTTACCATGTTTTACACGGGAAAATAGATCCCTTAAATAGCATAGGCCCGGACGAGATTTATATAAGTCAGCTTCTTTTAAGAATTAAGAATCACGATTTGGGAATTAAGGAGTTAATTCTGGCTACTAATCCGACAATGGAAGGAGAAGGAACGGCAATGTACATAACAAAACAGCTTAAATCCCAAAGCTCAAACGTTAAGATTACAAGGATAGGAAGAGGACTTCCAATAGGAGCGGATTTAGAGTATGCTGACGAAGTAACTTTGCAAAGGGCTATTGAAGGAAGGAGCGAATATTAATTTAGAATTCAGAGTACGGAATTAAGAATTATGGATACGAATGATGGAATAGGAGAATTATTGGAAAAGGGACAAAGTACCGTTCAAAAAACAGGTAAGGCCGTTACCGGTGCGGCTGTTAATGCTGTAAAAGCAGTAACGGGGCAAGTTACCGGTTCGGATGTTTCGGGACAACAAATGGAAGCTAACGTTTCGCCCCAAGACCAAGCCTCGCAGGCAGATGCACAAGCTCAGGTAAACGATATGGTAAAAGACTTTTATGCGCCTTCAAATCTCCAAAGCGGAGAGCCCGCCTTGTCTAAAGAACAGATTGAAGAAGCAGATAAGGTAAAGCTTGAACAGGTAAAACAGCAATTACATAATGAGGTCTATTACCAACCCCTTATTAACAAAGCCCAAAGTCAGAAAGAGGAAGAAAGGCCGGCGGAAAAAGTTGAAAGGGAAGAAATCCAAGAGTTGCAGGAAGAACAAAATAAAGAGAAAAAAAAGCCCGATTATGCGCTGCAGAGAGAACAGCGAAGAGCTGAAGTAAAAGGAGGAATAGCCGGTTGAAGATATACAATACTTTATCAAAACAAATAGAAGAAATTATTCCCCAAAATCCGCCTCAAGTTACAATGTATACCTGCGGACCTACTGTTTATGACCATATGCATATAGGAAATTTAAGAACCTTCCTGTTTTCCGATATTATGCAAAGGACCTTAAAATACAACGGATTTGAAGTAAAAAATGCGGAAAATATAACAGACATAGATGACAAAATTATTAAAAGGGCAAAAGAAAAAGGAACAACAATAGGGCAAATTTCGCAAGAGTATACAAGGTATTTTTTTGAAGATATCCAAAAACTGAATGTAGAAAATCCTTTGTTTCAGCCCAAAGCCACCGAATACGTGAAAAAAATGATTGAGTACGTCCAGGATTTAGTCAGAAAAGGTTATGCGTATGCGGAAGAAGACGGTTCTGTTTATTTTGATATTTCAAAATTTTCCGGTTACGGAAAGCTTTCGGGGGTTGAAAAAAGGGAATTAAAAACGGGAACAAGAGTACTTTCCGATGAATATTCCAAGGAGGACGTCCAGGATTTTGCTTTATGGAAAGCGGTCGGAGAAGATGAGGTGGGTTTTGATTCCCCCTGGGGCAAAGGCAGGCCGGGATGGCATATAGAATGTTCGGTTATGTCCCAGTCAATTTTAGGGAATAAAATAGATTTGCATTTGGGCGGAATAGATCTGGTTTTTCCTCATCATGAAAACGAGATTGCCCAAAGCGAAGCAAAAACAGGGGAGAAACCCTTTGTAAAATATTGGGTACACGGCGCTCATATTTTAGTTAATGGAAAGAAAATGAGTAAATCACTTCATAATTTTTTTACCCTTTCGGAGCTAAGAAAACAGGAATACGAACCGTTAGCCCTTAGATACCTTTATCTGCAAACTCATTACAGGCAGGAAATGAATTTTACATTCGACAGTTTGGAAGGAGCACAAAATGCACTTAATAATCTTAGGGAGGAAGTATCTACTTGGGATAAGCCCGAAATAGGATGTGCGGAATTTGAAGAGAAGTTTCTTCAGGCTGTAAATGACGATTTAAATACCCCTAAGGCTTTGGCTGTTATGTGGGAATTGGTAAAATCAGATTATCCAACTTCGGCAAAGGCCCAAAGCCTTTTTAAATTCGATAAAATTTTAGGATTAAATTTGGCGGACGTAAAAAAGAAGGCAAAGATTGGCGCGGTGCCCGAAGAAGTCCTAAGGCTTGTTAAAGAAAGGGAAGCCTTAAGAAAAGAAAAACGTTATCATATGGCAGACGAATTAAGGCATAAAATTAAAAAATTGGGGTATGATTTGGAAGATAAAGACGGAAAAACCGAAATTACTCCTCTTTAAACCCTTTTTGGAGGTTCGGAAGTAAGCTGGGGTGTAAAATGAGCCAAGTGTCTTCTTCTTGTAATAGCTTGAAGTCTTATCCAGGATTGGCTGTGGTCAATTTGGGGTGAAGAAAGGACACCTGCAGGATGCTCGGCAGTTTGCTTGCCATGGGTAATGTTTTCGATAAACTCCGCAATCATAAACCAGCTATGTCCACTAATTAGCGTAAAACTTTATTATAGACCTTGTCAAGAGGGGGAATTATCTGGTGTTTGGGTTTCCCTTGCCTCTGTCGAAATGATCGTAAAGTATGTATTGGGTATCAATAAGGGCTTGTCCGACGGCGTCTATTTGTTTTCCGGGAAAAACTACATCTCCTGTTTCAGGGTTTAAAGAAAGGCTTACGCCGAAAGTGGACCATATGGCCTGAATTTGTTTAAAATGTTCATCGCCCTGCCTAACGGAGTAACCCAGGTTTGATAAAGCAACAAGAGTGTCGCCCTGTTCCTTAATTTGCTGAACCTTTTCCTGGGGAATTACAGGTGCGTCAAATTGACCCGCTTCTAAGGGCGGTTTAAACATACCGTGCCCGGTTGGATTTACTTCCTGCCTGTCTCTTTCAAAATAGCTAGCTGCCATATATTTTGCTTTTCGTGAAAACCAGGAGAGTTTATACCACTATCAGTCTTAAAAGTCAAACGAATTAGTTAATGGTTCATGGTTCATAGTTGATAGTTAATAGTTTGTAGCTAAGAGTTTTCTTGACAAATTGGCCGAAACGGCGTAAAAGTAATTTAATGAAAAAGGCAGGTTTTTCATATTTCCTCTTTTTTTCTACAAAAAACTTCTTCAACCATGATTCACAATTCATAATTCGTAATTCTAATAAAGAAGGGAGGTGAATAAAATGAATTTAAAAAAACTTTTAATAGGAGGAGCAGCAGGAGCATTAATGCTCGGCGCAATGATTGCTCCCGCATTTGCCACTAAAACACAGGGAGATTTCGGTCCAATTACTTGTTCTCCCACAGGATTTTATAGAGACGGCATTAATATGACGGCAGCTTTAATAAATCCGGGAGATATTACAGGAACAGTTAATGCAGCTGGCTGCAATATCGGAGTATATTACGATAATGGTTCTGGTTCTGTAAATAAAGCAGATATTTATGGAGCAAACTATTTTGGGGTGTTGGTTAACGGGGATGTAAATAATGTTTCCGTTGATGTCCAAAACAGCAGTATCCACGATATCGGAGAATCTCCATTGAATGGAGATCAGCACGGAGTTGCAATTTACTACCGTGGTTTTGGTACAGGTAGTGCCTCGGGTAAAATCTGGGGAAATACTCTTACCAATTACCAAAAAGGTGGAATAGTTGCAAACGGACTTGGAACAACAGCAGATATTAGAAATAATGTTGTAACCGGTCAGGGACACGTCAACTATATAGCCCAAAACGGTATCCAAATTGGATATGGAGCGAGCGCCCAAGTAAGGGGAAATACTGTAACAGGTAATTCCTATACCGGTAGTTCGACCGTTTCCGGTGGAATAATAGTAGTTGGAGGACCTCTTTATTGCACATATTTTGGACCGCCATGTGACTATACAACAGGAACAATAATTGATGGAAATACCGTTAGAAATAACGATATCGGTATTTGGTTAACAAATCTTGATGAGAATGGAAATTCTCCAACATCTCAAACTAACGTAAAAGTTGTAAACAATACTATTAGTAATGATGGTTTGTACAATAATTACGGAGGATTTGGTTATCAAGCCGGTATTGCGGATCAGGGAGACAACGACAAAATGATCCACAATAATATTTCCGGAGCTGGATATACTCCAGCAACGAGTGCAACTGCTTATTTAGTTGCTATAGATGCTGATGCATCTTTCACTAACAACGCCAAAATTCACGCAAATGTAACACCGTAATTTGTGTGTATTTTTTTAAACAACCCATTTGCTTTAAAGCGGTGGGTTGTTTTTTTGTGACAAATAGCACAGACATATTAAAAAACAAGGTATAAGGTGAAAGCGCTTTCCGCGTATCCGCCAAAACTGAATTTATTTTAAATTCCACAACGCTTAAAAGAAGGGAGGTGAAAATATGAGAAAGATAATATTAGGCCTTTCGTCTGCTGTAATAGGTTTGGCTCTTTTTGTAGTCCCGGCATTTGCCAGCGGACCGACTTTGTTTGGTTCGGCAGTCATACAAAATGGAGCAGTAAACCTTACCTCTTCGGGAGCATCTTATTCCGGAATTGATTTTCCGGTTCCTTCGGGATTAACTGTTAATGGTTTAAGTAACTTACAGGTAAATTACGAAGCTACTGTAGGAGGCTGCGGAGGAGGATCGCCGAGGTATCAAGTTGGAGTAACAACTCCCTCGGGGCCGGCAAACATATTCGTTTATATTGGAACGCCGCCAAATTATACATGTGTACTTAACGCATGGTTAGACAGCGGAAACCTTTTTGACGAGAGCAACTCCGCCAACAAGGTGGATACCAGTCAATTGGGAGGAACGTTCTATGATACGCTGTCACATATGTATTCTACATACGGCAGCTATCCTGTAACGGATATCTCATTGGTTGTTGATTCCGGTTGGATGTTTGGAACGGAAACAATATTGGTTAAGAGCGCGGGTATTAACAGCGCCACCTTTAGTGTTCTACCAACATCCAAAGATCAATGTAAGAATGGAGGGTGGATGAATTTTATTACTCCATTCAAAAACCAGGGTGATTGCGTTAGTTATGTTGCGACAGGAGGGAAAAATCTCCCTAACTAAAGTTGCAATGACGCAATTTTAAACAACTCACTTGCTATAAACAGTGGGTTGTTTTTTAGAAAAGGGAATTGACAAAATGATTTAAACGGCGTAAAAATAATTTAATGAAAAGGGCAGGTTTTTCATGTCTTTGTATTTCTTCAAATTTTATCCTCAATTGCGACTACCAAACAAAACGCTTTTTAGATTTTAACTTTGAAAAGAGGGGAGGTGAAATATAATGAGAAAAATAATTTTAGGTATTTCGGTATTTTCTTTACTTTTATTGGCAGTTGTCGCATATTCTTCTAACGTTTTTGCTCAAGAAGGCCATGAAAATTTTAATTTGCACAGGGATGAGCATGGTGATAACAATTTTAATCCCAATAAAGAATTGTCTAAATCCGCGTGCGGAAGCAAATTAGGCGAACCGCTTGTAAATGTTACGGAAAAAGTCCGAAACGATGTTGATTCGGGATTTGGATCCACTGTCTGGTGGGCTTTTGATTATTACAATAGGCATATTCAGGTTTGGCAGACAGGCAGCAACGAGAACAGTAATACCTATTGTGCGATCGTCACATACGATGGTCAATTTTATGCTGTTCCCGGACAAGTAGGTCCAGGAAATAATCCTTCGGGAGCATTGATTGACTCTCCTGTAGTCGGTGATATGTCCGGAGGATACAGAGCGACATTTAACGGAACTTTTGCTCCGATAACGGGAACAGGAGCTTGGCCGACACACGGAAATGTTGGAACCGTAGATTATAAATGCAATATAACAGGTTCTAATAGTTGTACTTTTGTTGATTGGGTAGCAAAATATTTCCCCGGGTACGACCAAAACAGTTTTGCACAGCCTTGGTGGGGTTGGATATATAGAGCAGGAGATCACGGAACGTGGGTTAATGCTATAAATGTAACCCAGCCAAATTCTGGAAACATTTTATAAAACTAAATTAGTTTTAAACAACCCATTTTGCCTTTAGGCGGTGGGTTGTTTTTTGTGACAAATTCCTACTTTACAAAGTTTAGAGTTAGCCCTAAAATAAATCTTTTATGGGAACTCCGGAGAACCCTGCCTTTATTAGATTTAAAGAAAGGTTTCAGGCGTATCCTGTATATGACGACCCCGCAAGAGCTCCGAAAACCGTGGTTTCCCAAACAGAAAGTATTATCGGACTTATGGCTAACGGCGGTCTGTCCGGAGATTTTATCCATAATTACATTACAAACTATACGTTTCCATTTCTAAAAACAGCGGCGGTCGGGGTGAGAAGGGTATTCGATAAGACCTTATCGGCAGCGGACTCGCAGCCGGTTGAGGCAAACGAAGCGGCCGATTTTACAAATGTAGTTTTTGCATGGATGCATCATTTTGCAACGTCGCCGTATTTGCCTAACGGTTTTGCGAGAAGGGGAATGCTAAGGGCTCCGCAAAGCGAGGAGGAATTTATAAGAAGGCTTAGGGAAATAAAATTTCAACTTAATGGGATGGCAAGCGGAGTAATAAGTACAGACATGACTTTAGATACAAGTGTTGCAGCATTTAGAACTTACCAATTTTTTAGGGTAGGTGCGGTAATGCCTTTAAAATTTCCCGAAAGCGAAAAGGAAAAAGAGGAGCACTCAAGGCAAATAATGGCAAAAATCCTTGAAGGCATAGATACGGATTTTTTTAAAGAATCATAGAGGTTGACAAATCCGCAAAACCACGAGAAACTAGATAATAGATGGATAATTTAGGATATACAAAGCCCCTTTATATTCTTCCCTTTGATCATAGAGCGACTTTTGCGCAAAAATTGTTCAATAAAAAAACTTTGGAAGAATTATCGGAAGAAGAGCGCACTTCTATAAAAGAGTACAAACAAATAATATATCAAGGTTTTAAAAAAGCAGTTGAAAACGGAATTTCCAAAGAATATGCAGCTATTTTAGTTGACGAAGAATTCGGAGACCAAGTTTTAAAAGATGCTAAAGAAAACGGATACACAATACTTTTGACTACCGAAAAAACAGGGCAGGAGGAGTTTGATTTTCAGTATGGGTCCGATTTCGCTTCTCACATAGAAAAATATAATCCGCAGTTTGTAAAAGTTTTAATAAGGTATAATCCCGAAGACCAAGAGGAATTAAGACATAGGCAACTGGAAAAACTTAAAATAATAAGTGATTTTTGTAAAGATAAGGGTTTTAAATTTCTATTGGAAGTTTTGGTTATCCCAACAGATAAACAAAAAGAAGAAACAAATAATTCCAAGGAAGAATTCGATAGGCTTCTAAGGCCCGCTCTTACCGTTGCGGTAATTAAAGAACTTCAGGATTTCGGAGTTGAGCCGGATATATGGAAGCTCGAAGGATTCGATACTAAAGAAGAATATAAAGAAATTGTGGAAGCGGCAAAAGAACACGGAAGGGAAAACGTAAGCTTGGTAGTCTTGGGAAGGGGAGAAGGGGAAGAAAAAGTTGATGAATGGCTTAAGGTTGGGAGCCAAGTGCAAGGAGTCGTAGGGTTTGCCGTCGGGAGAACCGTATTTTGGCAGAGCATAGTAGATTTTAAAAACGGATCTAAAACAAGGGAGGATGCAATAGACACAATAAATAAAAACTTTACTAATTTCTACAAAATTTTTACCCCGTAAAAACTCATACACACTTTTTATAGGTATAGGAAAAAATAGCTTTGTTTGAACAAATCCGGAAAGTAAGCTATAATTGTGCCCATTATGGGAGGAGCTCAGGAAAGAATAGATAGACGTCCGCACGTAAAACGTCCCAAAATGGACGGAACAGAAGCTGGAGCCGCAGCTAATACGTCTAAAGACAGATTTCCATTAAAACCCACTCATCTGCAGGGTGTTTCTTTGCGTACGGAGCCCGGTTCCAATCCCGAAGTGCCCGAAAGCGTTGTAGAAGCATTTCTGGCGGATGCGGTAGCTTTCAAAGAAGCCGACGCAAGGGAAAAAGCGGCTGCGAAAGAAAGGGACAGCCGGAGAGATAGAATTCTCCCCCTGATAAAAGATTATCCCGGATTAAGGGGAATAATTTCGGAACCCGACGACGCAATAGTAACTGCTATTCCAAGTGAAAAAAAAGTAGAATGGGATATCGATTTAATAAGAGGTTCGTTGCCTACCGCAGGGGATTACCACGAGGTTGTTACGGAAACTGTCGTTGTTGAATTCCCAAAACCTGCAGGCGTAAAACCCGAGGTAATAAAAAGCGTAATGGCAGAGGCAATCTACGATTTAGGAAAAGGTATCCTTAGAACCCGTAAAGCAACTTTTACTGTTTTATTTGATGTCAACGAAAGAAGGCTGGCCTCAAGACTCAAGGCTTTGGGAAGAAGTTTATTGCCCGGAGCAAGGACTTCAACAACAGAATTTTCTCTTACAGCCGGGCCGCTTATTAAAAATCCTCCAAAAGATGAAACAGCCAAATAAAAAAGGAGCAACGTTTCGCGTTGCCCCTTTAATTGTTGGATCATAGCTTAGGAGTTTATCTGTCGAGTAAATCTCCTAAATTTCCATTTAGATTGGTTTGAGATTGGACTTGTACGGATGCTTGTGTTTGCACTCTTTCCCTGTTTTCTTCTCCGTTTTCGCTTTCGTCTTCCTGTCCTTCTCCCGCACCTTTTATAGAAAATCTATGGTTATTATTAACCCCTAAACTTAGATTAACCTGAGAACTCGGGCTTGCCGCCGGTGTCGGCGTAGGTTCTTCGGTTGGTTGGGTCGAAGGTTCGGCTGTTGCTTCAGGTGTTTTGTTTATGTTTGCCTGTATCCTATTTTGAGCGTGAACATCTGCTACTTCAACTGCTTTTAATAATCCGTTTGCGTGAAGCGGATTCTTGGGCAGATTTGCTCCCAAGTTAAAAAAAGCTGCTCCTCCGAATATTGCTGTTGCTGCTAATGCTATTAAAAGTTGCATATATTTTTCACCCCCATTTCTTTGTATATAAATAAAAACGTAAAAGGATAAAAAACGTAACAGTTAGCGGTCTTGGGATTCGGGGGAGGGTGTGGCAGTCAGGTCATGTATGGTATTTTCAATTCCTTTTTGGACATTTTCTACGGGGTTAAATGTCGGCGAAGCTTCCGGCTGTTTTGAGGCCTGGGGTTTAGGAGTTATATTTTCGGTATTGCCGTTATCCGGGCTTTTTTCGGTGGCGGAGGGTTTAACCTCGTCAAAATTTGTCTGTTTTTGTTCGTTTTGGTTTACCCGATTTTGGTTTTCTTTTTCTTTATTATTGCCGTACTGTTCCAGCAGGCCGTTAAGGTTTTTTTCTTCGTTAGAAAGTTCTTTGTTAATATCGCTTTGGTTTGAAGGAGTAATTGTTTTTGCTTCGTTTATGCTGTTTTTATACCTTATAATTCCTTGCTGCAATTGGCCATTTTGTTCGGACGAAATTTCTCCGGCTCTTCTTTTTACTATTTCAAGAGCAATCTTAGGCTTTAATGAAGAAGGGGAAAGCGTTAAGGCAGCGTTTTCACTTGCAATTTTAATGGGATAAAGTCCGCTACCGGGTCCTGCCGATTGGGCAGCAAGAATAGTTCCTGTTGAAACCATTAGAAGAATTAAAACAAGGGCTAAGGCAAAGCGGAAAGAAAAAAATCTGTTTCTTTTCAAAGAGAAATTTTTATTTAAGGATGGCCCTTTGGATATTTGGTTTAGGATTCTTATCCTGGTATTTTGCCTGAAAATTTCCGAAGGAATTGCATCCTCTTTTGTTTTAAAGGTTTTTAATATTTCTTCCAAGTTATTTAAATCAGTTTCGTTTTTCATATATTATTTTTTTTAAAGCTGTTAGTGCCCTTGATTGTAAAACCCTTATATGGTCAATGGGTTTTTCCAGTATTTGGCTAATTTCTTTATTATCTTTTTCCTCTATAAACTTTAAAATAATTATTTCCCGGTAATTATCGGGAAGAAGTTTCATTTTCTCAAATATAACTTCCTTCAACATTTTACTGTGCAGTAAATCTTCAGGCAGTTCTTTATCATCGGGAAGTGTATCCTTTAGTTCTTCGTTTAGGCTTATTTTCTGTTTTCTTGTCCTGTAATGGTCTATCACAATATTTCTGGCAATTCTAAAAACCCATGCTTCAAAAGGTACTCCGGTATTTTTATACGACGCAATGCTTTTCCAGATTTTTATAAACGTACTTTCGGTTAAGTCTTCCGCATCTTCTTTGTTTCCGGTTTTAAAATAAATAAAGCGGTAAACTTTTTCCAAGAGCAGGTCATAAATTTCCCCAAAAGCATTCACATCTCCTTTTTGCACTTTTTCTACCAGTGCCTGCATCTTTTTAGAATTTCCATTCATAATTATTAACGAAGAATATATAAAAACGAAACAGTACTATATTCGGGCCGCGGATTTTTCTCTTCTTATGTGTCTTGCCCAACCCCTTGAAGAAGGTAATGGCATTTCAGGAATGTGGGTAATTGATTCTCTTACCATTCTCATAGGAGTTTTTAAGCGGCTTCTCTCTTCTGGGGTAACATAATATATACTGGTTTCGTCAAGCATTGCTTCTCTAAATCTATCCACGTTTTTTGTCCCGTTTTTTAGGGCGTAGTCTTTGGAAACTGCTTCATGGTAACCTCGCAAAAGTCCCCAGTGTCTTTTTACCGTTTTTTGTATTGCCGGGTGATGTTGTAGTTTTGCTTCCCAGCTTCTTGCGGTTTCGTCCCATGAGGTAGCATTCATTCTTCTAATTTGGGTTTCAGTTTGCGAAATTGGTCTTTCTACTGACATATTGAGGCAGATTGGCAGATAGTAGCACAAAAAAAACACTAATTCAATGATTATTTTGACAAGAGATTTATTCTTTTGTTAGTATTTGGTAATAATGGAAAGCGGTGAAAGTTCTGCAAATCTTGTAAGTATTCAAAGGGAAGTTGAACTTGTCAGAAAAAGGAAACTGATAAGAGACGGTTATTTGGATATTTTTAAAAAAAAGGAAAATCCGCCGGTTACAAGAAAAGCTCTGGATAACGAAGAATACCTTTTGCTTCTTGACGAAAAATTGGAGGAAGAAGCAAAGGAATGGATGATAAGTAAAAACCCCGAAGAACTTGCAGATGTTATGGAGGTTATAGAAGCGCAGTGCACAGCCAGAACGAGAAAATATACACTCACTTCTTTAACAAGGGTTCAGCAATCCGACCTTGAATTAATTAAAGCAATAAGAAAAGTTATAAATAACGGAAATACGGATATGGATATTTTTAACGGGATGTTTTTGTCGCAAATTGAAAAATGGTCTAATACACATGATTTTAAAGATTTGGCAAGAGTTTTAGGAATTACATATGCGGCAGGGCAGATTTCCAGACCCTTTACGGAAATCCCGGGATTGGAAGATAAACGAAGGGAAAAATACCGAAAGCTCGGAGGATTTGCCCAAAGAGTGGTGCTGGAGCCCTTGTTACCTGTATAATATAAAGTAATGAATAATCATCCGGAAGGGCAAAGCGGAAAAATAATACGGGTTAAGCAATTTGACGGGTTTACGAAATATGAAAAGGATTTTACAGACCCGGAACTCGAAAGACAAATAGATGCATCTGAGTCGGAACCCGGATTTGCCCAAAGAATAGCGGACGGGGTAATGGGTGCATTAAAACCGGAAGATGATCCCGCGGATATGCAACATAATGTAATTGGCAGAAGAAGGATGCACCGGAGATTGCGTGAAGTTACATTGGCAAATCATGGCGGGGAAACAGCAGAAGCACCCGGCGGCAAAGTAGTTGAGTTTAGGCCGCGGATAAAAAAAACCTAGTTTATGTCTAAATATTATAATCCTCATAGAAAAAGCAATTTATTTGATAAAAACTCAAAAGAATCTTTTAGGTTAAGCCGTTCAAAAATAGATTTATTCCTTAATTGTCCGCGGTGTTTTTATCTGGACAGAAAATTAGGAATTGCACAGCCCCCGGGATTTCCTTTTTCTTTAAACTCTGCCGTAGATAAATTATTAAAAAAGGAGTTTGATATTTTAAGGGAGAAGGGCCAGCCGCATCCTTTGATGAAAAAATTCGGTATTGATGCGGTTCCTTTAAAACATGAAAAACTTAACCAGTGGCGTGATGCATTAGCGGGGGGAATAACATACCTGGATAAAGACACAAACCTATTTATAACAGGAGGAGTTGACGATATTTGGGTAAATCCTAAAGGGGAATTTATAATAGTTGATTACAAAGCCACGTCTAAAGATGAAGAAGTCAGCCTTGATGCCGATTGGCAGATAGGGTACAAAAGGCAAATGGAAATATACCAATGGCTTTTTAAGAAAAACG